>VMSS01000076.1 GCA_013791995.1 Desulfurivibrio sp.
AAGGTCTACGGCGTCCGGGTGAATGAGGGATTGCTCAATACCAACTGTATTGGTTGCCATCAGGGCACCAATATCAGTGGCTCACTGCCTTTCGTTCTTGGCACCGGTGGTGCGCCCAACTATGGCCTCACCGGTACCGAAGCGGGTACAAACACGCTGGCCGGCGGCAATTTTTATTGGGTCAGCGTGGTGTCGGAGAGAACCGGGCATAATGTTGCCGGGATTACGCCGCTTGATTCGGCCCACGGGGTAACTCCGCCGGGCGGTGTGGCCATGGGTGGCCAAATCACCTGTGGCGGGATCTTGGGCTGTCATGGCAGCGCTTCGGCTGCGACCCCGACCCAGGCGATCATGGGTGGGCATCACGGCAAAGACATAACCGTCTGGCAGGACGGCACTTCCGTGGCAAAGAGCTACCGGTTCCTCAGTGGCATTCAGGGAATGGAAGACAACAGCTTTGAGCTGTTGCCAACCCCAAGCAAGCATAACAAATATTACGGGAAGAACAGAGTCTCGGAGACCGATCTGGCTGCGGGGACCATCAGCAGTCACTGTGCCCGGTGTCATGGTAATTTTCACAACGGCAGCGGCAAAATGGCGTCCGGGACTTTTGGCGCGGGTGTCTGGCTCAGGCATCCGGTCGACTTCGACATGAGTCGCGCGATTTCAAGTACGGAATATGTTACCTATAACAATGGTATCGGCACGGGTAATCCCTATAGCGTCATCTCACCGGTGGCTACTGCCAGCACCTCGACGTCGGTGAACACCACCGTCGATATCTCGACGAGCGCCAATAATGGTATTGTAATGTGTCTTTCCTGCCATCGGGCGCACGGCACCCCCTATGACGCAATATTGCGCTGGAATTATAAAAAATGGCCGCAAGCGGATGGATACAATGGGTGCGCGGTATGCCATACCACCAAGGATTAGTAAAAGTAAGGCGGAAATCAATGGCGGCATCTGGTTCGGAAAATACCGAGGATATCGTTCCAAAAATCGGCAGATGGCGCAATTGGTACGGTCATGCCATTCTGCTTCTGGCCCTGTTCCTCAGCTCCTGCCAAACCGCTGAAGTCAAGCGTTCGAATCCCCTTGCCCCGGTCAGGGTGGCTAATGCAAACGAGGCCCTGCTCTCTGTTTTCTTGCATCTTGCAAAACCCGCTTCAGCCGGACTCTGGATGGAGATCGATTCCGTGGCCCTGGTGGGCGAAAATACCGTCGTTCCTCTGGACATGGAACCAACGCCTTTTGCGGCCGGGGAGATCTTGGGGGGGCAGCGCTTTGTGGCGCGCGGGCCAGTGGCGCCCGGCCGTTATCGGGCCTTGCGCTTGACCATTAGCAAGGCGGCATTGAAACGGCAAAGCGACAAGCTTTTCCTTGCGGTGCCAGAGCCTGTGGTGGAGTTGCCCTTGTCTGGAGATTTTCGCCTGGAGGCCGGGATGAGCCGGTCTCTTTTTCTGGCCTGGGACGAGGAGGCATCCGTCCGGAACAGTGCTTTTTTTGTTCCCATCCTGGCGGTATTGTCGGAGCAGCTGCCCTTGCTTGCCGATCTTGCCTATGTGAGTTGTCCGGACATCGATACGGTGTATTTGGTCCGCACTGATAACAATCGGGTGTGCGGCTCTTTGGCCATAAGCGGTAAACCCACCTATATGACCTATGACGCGGAGCGCAAGCGTTTGTATGTGCTTGCCGCGGAAAGCGGTGTTATTTTTGCGGTGGATGCAGCCACCAGCAGGATTATTGATCGAATCAAGATCCCCATGAGCGGCAATCCTTCCTATCTGCTGACCAACGATGGAAAATGGGGATATGTCCTTGACGAAGAGGGAAATTCCCTGCTCAGAATGGACCTTCTTCAAGGTACTCTGGACAAGCGTGTACGCGTGGGCGACAAGCCGCGTTTTCTGCTTTGGGTGCCCGCTCGCGAGCAGCTGGCCATCTCTTCGGGACTGTCCCGGACGGTATATCTGCTTGATCCGGAAACCCTGGCCATTCGGAGCTCTATCCTGGTCGGCAATGGGCCGGACGGATTGCTCGCCACGGAGAATCATCTCTATGTTGCGGAAAGTGCGTCGAACACCGTGGGTATTTATGATTTGCGAACCGGACAGATCAGCACAAAGCTCAATGTCGGCTTTATGCCCCGGCGTCTGGCTCAGGGCGACAACAGGGTATATGTAAGCAACTCTCTGGATAACACGGTTTCCCTGATTGCCTCACGGCAGCAGACAGTGGTCAAGGATATCCGGGTGGGAGAACTGCCAGTGGAAATGGTGGTGTCTTCCAGGCATAAATGGGTGTATGTCGCAGAACAGGCGACGGGAAAGCTTGCGGTTATTGATCAGACTGCAAACCGGGTTGTTCAGCATATCGAACTTGGCACAAAACCTCAGCATCTTCTTATCGTACAGTAAACCCGCGACAGTTGCCATGGGCACGGAAAAACGGAAAAAATGAAGAAAATTTTGCATAATCACCAGAGGCCTCTCGCTCTGGTACTCGTGGCGGGAGTTTTGTGTGCGGCCTTTTTTTTGGCGGGGTACGGCGGGGGAATTGCCGGAGAACCGATTGGCCCTGAACAGTGTTGTGCGTGTCACCGGGAAGTTTGTGAGGATACGGCGAACAAGCGCTATGTGCATGCTCCGGTCCGGGAAAAACAATGTGCCCTGTGTCATATCGCATCATCAGAACCAGATCAAATTACAGTTGCAAAAAATGATGAGCGCAAGGTTCGCTGGTTGCCGGGGAGTTTTCCTCGGCAGGAGTTGGAGTGCTGGTTCTCTATTCCGCCGGCCTTGGCAGGCAAGAAGGTCATCCTCCAGACGGACGGACAGGGCAAGAAAGTGTTGCGGCTGGAAGTGCAGTTGCCTAACTTTTTGGAAGCTGAACAACTGACCACTGTTTCCAAACCGCCTGAGATTACGGAACTCAGGGTGGATGAGGTAAAACAGGGTATTTTTTTGACCGCCCGGATTACCTGGAAGACCGACAGAGTTACGGACTCAACCGTTTTGTATGGAGAGAGCGAGTCGACCCGTAAAAATGCCGGTGATCCTTGGTTGACAAAAGACCATGAAATGCTCCTTACGGATTTGCAGCCGCGCAAAACGTACAGTTTCGTTGTTGTTTCGCAGGATATTTTCTGAAACAAAAAGGTTTCTCCCCCAAAGACTTTTTCTACCCACGCATTTTTTAGCCAGCCTAATGTGGAAAAAGCAAAAACCAATGACAAGGTCACGATTTCCGGTAAATATTACCGGGTGGATAACCGACTTTTTGCTAAATTTGTAGCGAATCAACCAACCAGTATGCGGATCGGAACACTTGACGGGGTGAGTCATGTTTCGACTCAAAACCCCACCTCCCAGACCGGCAAGCTTCCTCCGAATCATCTGCCGTTGACTGACTCTCAGTTCCTCAATACCGGGGTGTGTTACACCTGTCATCCGCAAATAAAGGGGGTCTCGTCTCATCCTGTGAATGTGTTGCCCAAGCGGGGAATGATCATTGACAGTGGTGTGTACAATCTTTCTGACGATGGACGTCTTACCTGCATGTCCTGCCATGTGCACCATGCTTCGGACAATGAATACCGAATGAGCCGACGTGATAAGAAAAAGTTATGTCTTGGCTGTCACAAGAATTTTGGATGATTTCCGGCATTGAGGATAAAAACAAGAAAACTTGAGGAACGGGCATGACCGGGTTTAAACGAAAGAAATTGAATTTGTCGGTGAAGAACGAGCTGCAGCGCTGGTTGCTGGTGCGAATTTCCGGGGTGGTGATCCTGAGTTCCGTGATCGCGGCTCTTGTTTTATACGGGTATGCCCGTAATGAGATATGCGATTCGTTTTATAGTGCGCATATCGCCATCCGGAGAGTGAGCGATCTTCTCTGGCCGGTGGTTGCTGCCGGTTCGGCGGTGAGTCTGTTGAGCGGGATGCTGCTCGCCATCTTTCTGCCCCAGAAGATTGCCGGACCGATTTTTCGAATCGAGAAGGATTTGGAGCCTGTTAGGCAAGGCGATCTGACCGTGACGATCACCTTGCGCGCCGATGATCCCCTGCAGGATTTTGCGGCGCGCATCAATGAGGCTATTGGTGAGTTGCGGGTTAAAGTACACCGCATTCAGGATGGTTATTTGGCAGAAGAACAGGAAGGCGTTGATGCGGGGGAAAAGCGGAAGCTTGCCGCGGAGGAACTCAAGTCTTTTAAAACCTGAGAATAAGCACGGCCCGCTTGCCTGAAGTGTCGGGATATCGAAAATGAAACCCGGCTGTTTGCCAGGAGAAGGTGATTTTTAGCCCGCTTCCGCGCTGTATTTATGGAATAGGGGCGCGGCCTGAGGCTGGAACTCCAGCTGCCTGGAGAATCGATTTTATCTCCTGCGGCATTCCGTTTTCGTTGCTGGTGGCCAAGCCGTGCATCTGCTTGGCCAGGTAGGAATTGTTGACCAGAATTTTAAAAACCGCGAGCATGAACTCCTGCTTCCAGGGGGTAAGATCGCTCAGGTTTTTAAATTTGTGCATATAAAAGCGACGGGCCGCCTCGCCGAGAGCTTTTTCTACCTCCGCAAGGGTCATGTTGACAGGTTTCAGCACCGGCTCCACCAGGTTGTATTTCCGGTAATCCTGTGTGGCGACGTATTTCTTCAGTTTGGGGTAAAGCTCGGCATAGGGCCAGGGGGCAATGGCCAGAAAAAATGCCATGTCCGGGTTGTAATATTTGGCCAGTTCCACTATTTCGGCAATGGATTCCGGAGTGTCGTCCGGCATGCCGAGGACAAAAGAAGTTTCCGAGACAATGTCGGCCTGATTGATCAGGTCGATGGCCCGTTTTGACTGTTCAATCTTGGTGCCCTTGTTGAAGAGATCCAGCAGGGCCTGGGAGCCGGCCTCAACCCCGACATAAATATGTTCCACCCCGGCCAGCCGGTATTTTTCCAGAAGGTCCTCATCGCGCAGAATATCATCCACCCTGGTTTCCATCAGGAGCTTCATCCCGACGTTCCGTTCTATAAGCAGGTCCAGGATTTTTTCCCAGCGTGCCCGGTCCAGAGTGGGGATTTCATCGGCAAGCATCACCACGTTGACCCCGAAACGATCACGCAGCAGTTCCAACTCCGTCACAAAACTTTCCGGATTTCTACCACGCCAGGTGCGTTGCCAAAAGAGCTGTTGAGAGCAGAACGAGCAGTTCATCCGGCATCCCCTTGAGGAGGAGACAATAGCCAGAGTCGAGCCGGGCTTTGGGTGATAGGAATAAATAGGCCACTCCACCAGATCCCAGGCCGGAGTGAGCGTGTCGAGATCAGCAATAAAAGATGCTGCTTCGGTCACCACAACTTCGTTGTCGCGCCGAAAAGCAAGCCCGGGAATCTTGCCCGCATTGCCACCCGCATTGAGGCAGTCAAGCAGGCGGGGCAGGGTTTGTTCCCCTTCGCCACGCACGATGAAATCGATCGGGCTTTCCGGGTCGTTCAACAATTCGTCATAACAGAATGTTGCATGCACGTTGCCCAGCACGGTGATGGTCTGCGGGTTTATCTCCTTGGCCAGTCGCAGTAATTCGAGTGCATCCACGATGGAGGCTGTATAAGCCGTGGTAGCCACCACCTCGGGCGCGAAA
>VMSS01000210.1 GCA_013791995.1 Desulfurivibrio sp.
CAAGCGATTCAAGGGCTTCTTCAAAAGATTTTTTGGACATGTTCCCTCCCGATGTTTATCAGCAAAACATGATCCCAGTGTGTCGGCAAGTATGAGTTTAATTATATTAAATAAATGAAGTTGCGGTTATGGGCAATGTCTTTCCAAAAAAACATGAGTATGGTAGGTTGTTTCGGCATCGTTTAATCATGTCTGTGCGGCCCAAAACGCTTTATCAGAAGAAATATTTCCATGTCATACACCCTGCAGGAGCTTCTCCCTCAATTCAGGCGCTGGCTTTCCGTTGAAAAGGGGTACTCCCTGAAAACTGTTGAAAGCTATGGGCGGGATCTTGCCGAATTTGCGAGTTTTATCGAGACTGGACATGACGTTCGTCAGATCGAGCCCCGTGTCGTCCGGTCCTTTGTGTATGCCCTGAACGGAAAAAATAAAGGCAGTTCCGTTGCCAGGAAACTTTCCGCCCTCCGCACTTTTTTTCGTCATCTTCTTCGCGAGGGGATCATAACCCACGACCCGGTCGCGCCTATATCCACACCGAAGCAGGAAAAGCACATGCCTGTTTTTCTCACAGTGGACGAGGTGTTTTCCTTGCTGGAGATGCCGGGAAACGAGGATGTTTTTGGTGCGCGAGACCGGGCTATTCTTGAAATTCTCTATTCCACAGGTGTACGGGTTGCCGAGCTTGCGGCTCTTGACCTTGAGCGTCTTGATTCAAATGAGGGTATGCTTCGGGTAACCGGTAAGGGCAACCGTGAACGCCTTGTGCCGGTTGGCAGTCCGGCATTGGAAGCCCTGAACCAGTATCTTCCGCAGCGAACACTGTTGATCCGCGAACGCATCGGACGGGGGGAGGCCCCTGAAAACAAGGCGGTTTTTTTGAACCACCGGGGTTTGCGGCTTACCACCCGAAGCATCGAACGTATTGTGAAAATGTATTCTCAGCGGGCCGGGATCGCCGCTCGGGTAACGCCCCATGCCCTGAGGCATTCTTTTGCCACCCATTTACTGGAAATGGGGGCTGACCTGCGGACGGTGCAGGAATTGCTGGGGCATGTCAGCCTTTCGACCACCCAACGGTATACCCATTTGAATATGGATCACCTGAGCGAAGTATACGACAGGGCGCATCCAAAGGCGAAACGGTGAATGGTGCACGGTGTATAGTGAATGAATGTTTGGATATGAACTGTATTTTGGGGGAGGACTCGTATTGAAAATCAGATCGACCACAATCATTGCCGTTCGGCACAAAGGTGAAGTGGCTCTTGCCGGAGACGGTCAGGTATCACTGGGCAATACCATCATGAAGCATGAGGCGCGTAAGGTCCGCCGCCTGTATGAAGGCAAGGTCATTACCGGATTTGCCGGTTCCACGGCCGATGCTTTTACCCTGTTTGACCGGCTGGAACAAAAGCTCGAGCAGTACGACGGCAATCTGATGCGTGCTGCGGTTGAACTGGCCAAGGACTGGCGTACCGACAAGATGCTCAGAAAGCTTGAAGCATTTTTGGTGGCGGTGGACAAGCATCATTCCTTGCTCCTGTCGGGAACCGGCGACGTGATCGAACCCGACGACGGGGTGCTGGCAATCGGTTCGGGCGGGCCTTACGCCCAAGCAGCGGCCAAGGCTCTGGTGGCGCACAGCGCTCTTTCCGCTGAGGAGATTTGTCGGGAGGCAATGCGGATCGCCGCTTCCATTTGTATTTATACCAATGACCATGTTGTTGTGGAAAAGATGGCTGCCGAATAAAAAGAGGTGTGCTCGGCTGCTTTTTAATAAGGAAAATTGCTCGATGGAATCAATGAATACCCTGACTCCCAAACAGACCGTGGCTGAACTGGACCGGTACATCATCGGTCAGGATGCTGCCAAGAAATCCGTGGCCATTGCTCTGCGCAATCGCTGGCGGCGCCAGCAGGTGCCAATGCCTCTGCGTGAAGAGATAGCGCCTAAAAATATCATCATGATCGGTCCCACCGGGGTCGGTAAAACCGAAATCGCCCGCAGACTTGCCAGCCTGGCCCAGTCGCCATTTCTCAAGGTGGAGGCCTCGAAGTTCACCGAGGTGGGGTATGTGGGGCGGGATGTGGAGTCCATGATCCGCGACCTGCTGGATCTTGCCATTAATATGGTGCGTGAGGAGGCGCGGGAGCAGGTGACGCTCAAGGCAGCGGAGCAGGCGGAGGAGCGGATGCTCGACCTGTTGGTGCCGCCGCGCCCGACCCCTTTGGGCCAGGTCACTCCCATGGCGGAAAGAATCGAGGACATAGACCGGGCCGGAGAAGCGTCTGGTTCGACCAGGGAAAAATTCCGGCAGATGCTCAGGGATGGCAAACTCGATGAGAAACAGGTGGAGATGGAGATTGATCAGGCCCAGTCGCTGCCCATGATCGAAATCCTCTCCCACGGCAGCAGCGGTCTGGACGATATGGAGTCCGGGCTCAAGGACGTTTTCGGCAAGATGTTTCCCAAGAAAACCCAGCGGCAACAGATGCTTGTGAAAGACGCCATGGAGGTGCTCAAGAAACGGGAGGCCGAAAGGCTGATCGACATGGAGAGCGTTACCCGGCTGGCCATCCAGCGCACCGAGCAGTCAGGGATCATCTTTCTCGATGAGATCGATAAGATCGCCTCGCGCCAGGGCGGCTCAGGGCATGGACCCGAGGTTTCCCGCGAGGGGGTGCAACGCGACCTGTTGCCCATTGTCGAAGGTTCCACCGTGACCACCAAGCACGGCATGGTCAAGACCGACCATATCCTTTTCATCGCCAGCGGCGCCTTTCATCTCTGCAAGCCATCCGATCTGGTTCCGGAGCTGCAGGGGCGCTTCCCAATTCGGGTGGAGCTTTCGGCCCTGGGGGAGGAGGAGTTTTATCGGATTCTCACGGAGCCGCAGAACGCCCTGATTAAACAGTACATTGCCCTCATGGCCACCGAAGGGATCAATCTTGATTTTGCCGAGGATGCCATCAGGGCCATGGCGAAAATAGCCGCAACGGTGAACCGAAAAACTGAGAATATCGGGGCCAGGCGGCTGCATACCATTATGGAGCGGCTGCTTGAGGAACTCTCTTTTGACGCCACCGACCGGGTCGATAAGGAATTTATGGTCACAGCCGAGTATGTGAAAAAGCAGTTGCAGGATATCTCGGAAGACGAAGATTTGAGTCGGTTTATTTTGTAGCAGTCAGTTGATAGCGTTAAGCTTACAGATTTTAGAGGCGTCAAAGATGATTGAACACGATTTGAAATACTGTCCCAAGTGCCGAGACGAGTACCGGCAGGAAATGGATACCTGCGCTGCCTGCAAGCTGACCCTTGTTTTGGGCACAGACCTGCTGGCTATGGAAAAAAACTCGTCTCGCCGGAACCGGAAAGGACCGTTGACCCCTGATGACCATCTGGTCGTTATTTTCCAGGGTTCTTTAGCTGACCTCAAGCACCTCACGGATTTGCTCGAAGCCGAAGGGATAGGCGCCATGATCAACAAAGAAGGTGGTGGTTGTTCCACCGGCGGTTGTTCCCCCAAGTTTTTGCTTCAGGTTCGTGAGGAAGAGGCGCAGGATGCTTTGCAGGTGCTTGCCGAAGAGCATCGTCGGGCAACCGTTTTGGCTGAGCACGACACTGCCCATGCCGAGGCGGTTTTTAACCCGGAGGCCAAGGAGGCGGTTTGCCCGGCCTGCGGGTTTGGTTTTGCCACCACCACGACGACATGCCCGGATTGCGGCCTCTGTTTCGGTTGAAAAAATCTACGGTATAATTTGGGCAATCAGTTGCCCTGCCGCTTCTTCCACCTCACCCAACACCTCGGTGATGGGCAGTCCCGCACGTTCCGTTTTCCGGATAGCGTTTGAATCCGGGAAGCAGGCAAGGGGAGGCTGGCCTAGAGCTTCGGCAAGAAAGGTTTGGTCATCGCTATCACGGACCAGATTGCCGACAAAGGAGATCCGCGGGATACCTGATTCCTCGGCGAGTTTTTTGATTTTAAGCGCGGTACGCACTCCGGATTTTGACGGAATCACGACAATCAGCAGATGATCCACCCCGGCGATGGTGCCTCTACCAAGATGTTCCACTCCGGCCTCCATGTCGAGCAGCACCACTTGGGAGGGGGAGAGCAGCAGTTTGGTGAGCATCCGTTTTAAGACGTTGCTTTCCGGGCAGGCGCAGCCTCCCTTGGCCGTCTGGATAGCGCCCAGAACCATCAGTTTGATTCCATTTTTTTCCACGATAAAGCGGGCCAGCAGGTCGTCCACCTGGGGGTTGATGTTGTAGAAGGGCGAGCCATCGACCTTGCCGGAGCGCTCGACCAGCAGGTCCTTCATCTCGGCGAGGGGGGTGATTTTTTCATCTTCAGCGAGTCCGAGGCTTTGGGCCATGTGCGGACTTGGGTCCGCATCGATGACCAGCACTTCTTTCCCTTGTTTCTGGAGATATTTGGCCAGCATGGCCATGATCGTGGTTTTGCCCACGCCGCCTTTGCCGCTGATTGCAATTTTCATATCAGATTCCCTTGTAATTCAGATCATCTTTCGAGCCTGTCGCCTTTTTAATGCGCGAAGGCTCCAGGTTCGATTATATTCCATCATGCCTCATGGTTACGCTAAACTAATCAGCCGTGGGGAAAGTGCAAAGAAAAAAATGTTGAATGCTGCCGCTGCCGGCCTTTCCATCCACTGTTTGAAATTGGAGAATCATGGTTACTCTCGGAATTGAGAACCTTTTAACTTCCCCCCCTGCATATCTTGCAGGTAAACGGCTGGCCCTGCTCTGCAATCAGGCCTCCACCGACCATCGCCTTGGCCATAGCCGGGATTTGATCATGTCCGCCTTCCCCAATCAACTCACCTGTCTGTTCACGCCGCAGCACGGTTTTTTTGCGGAAAAGCAGGATAATATGATCGAGTCGGACCATATGACCGACCCGATCAGCGGATTGCCGGTGTTCAGTCTCTACGGCGAGGTGCGTCGGCCCACGGCCGAGATGTACGAACATTTTGATGTGCTGCTCGTTGATATTGTTGATGTTGGCACCAGGGTCTACACCTTTCTCTACACCCTGGCCTACTGCCTGGAGGTGGCCAGGGAATGCGGGAAAAAGGTGGTGGTGCTGGATCGGCCCAACCCTGTTGGCGGCAAGGCTGTGGAAGGCAATCTGTTGCAGGATGACTGCCGTTCCTTTGTCGGTTTGTATCCGTTGCCCATGCGCCACGGACTCACCTTTGCTGAGCTGGCCCGGCTGCTCAACGATGAGTATGCAATCGGCGCGGATCTGGAGGTTGTATCCATGTCCGGCTGGCGTCGAGACATGCTTTTTACGGATACCGGACTGCCCTGGGTGTTCCCTTCGCCCAATATGCCGAATCCGACCACGGCCCTGGTGTATCCCGGGCAGGTGATATTCGAAGGCACCAACATCTCCGAAGGCAGAGGCACCTCCTTGCCTTTTGAGCTGTTCGGCGCGCCGTTTCTTGAGTGGCAGACAGTATTGGACAGCATCCAGTCTCTCCCTCTGCCCGGCTGTTTTCTGCGTCCGTTGGCCTTTGAACCCACTGCCAACAAATGGGCAGGGAAGACCTGCAAGGGGTTTCAGCTCCATGTCACAGACCCACATTCCTTTTTGCCCTATCGAACCTCACTGGCTTTGTTGCAGGTATTTTTGAGACTGTATCCGGATCAGTTTGCCTTGAAACAACCACCCTATGAGTATGAATTCGAACGGACCCCCCTTGACCTGATTTTGGGTGACAGTGGACTCAGGCATCATCTTGCGGCAGGCATTGACATCCGTGAGCTTGAATTGGGCTGGCAGCAGGGGATTGATGGTTTCAGCGAGATTCGACAAAAATATTTTCTCTATCAATAAACAACGGCATCTTTAGAGTGATACATGACTTCAGCGGATGTTCTGCATATTGATCAGTTTATTACCAAGCTGACTCCATATTTTGTGGATACCCCAGCAGAGTGTCCTTACGGCCTGGATTATCTGGCAGTGTATCACCAGGCGGCTTTTAGTTTTCTGCCCCCAGCCATTCTGGATGAGTTTTTTGCCGCAGGTTACCGGCGAAACGGCAACACCATCTATAGCATGCGCTGTCCCGATTGTGCGGCCTGTGTGCCTATCCGGCTTGCAACCAAAACCTTTCGTCCTTCCCGGAACATGCAGCGCGTTTTTAAGCGGAACCAGGATCTGGATATTGGTTTGGGCCCCCTTGAGACGACTCCGGAAAAGTTGCAGTTGCTGGACCTTTTTTTGAACAGCCGATATCCTGGCCGCGGAACCACGGCCATGGATTATTACAGTGGTTTTTTCTTCAATTCCTTGGCTTCGACCATGGAAATTTCTTTTCGGTTGAACGGTCAATTGATTGGAGTGTCCATTGTCGATCTGGCGGAACGCAGCCTGAGTGCGGTGTATTTTTACTTTGATCCGGCCTTTGAGAAAAGAAGCCTTGGGACTTTCAATATTCTTTACCTCAATGATCTTGCAAAACGGGAACACTGTGAATGTCTCTATCTTGGGTACCTGATAGAAGAAGTTCGGGCCATGGCCTACAAGGCCCGTTTCCGGCCCCACTCCCTGCTGGTGAACGACGAGTGGCTACAGGTGACATGATTCGAAAGAAAAGGAGCGGGTGACGATGTTTGGCTTTTCATTTTTATCACAAAAAAACAAGGATCAGCAGAGCGCAGGTCAGGAAGAGCTGGATCCCCAAACCCAGCATCAGCAGGAACGGGAACAGTTTCAGGAAGTGTTGCAGTCCTTCAATGCTTCCCGCATCGAAGATCGTTTGGTGGTACTGGACATCCTTCTTTCGGTGGAAGAGCACCTGACCTTGACCGGCCTGGAGGGGATTATCAAGGAGAAGAGACCGGATCTGCTTGACCGTGAGTTTCTCAAGGAAACCATGGAGATGTTTTGTCAGTTCGGCTTTGCCCAGAAACAGTTGTTTGAAACCCAGGAAGCGGTTTACGAGCACCACCATCTTGGTATGCACCATGATCATTTCATCTGCACGCGCTGCGGCAAGATTCAGGAGTTTGCCAACAACGATCTTGAAAAACTCCAGCACGAAATTGCCCGGCAGTTCCAGTTTCATCCGCTTCAGCACAAGATGGAGATATACGGGCTGTGCGCTTCGTGCATGGCACAACGGGAACCGGCCCTGTCTCTGCAGTACGCCGCCAATGGCGAACAGGTGAGGATTGTCACGATTCTGGGTGGACGCGAAGTGCAGGCCAGACTGAACGACATGGGACTGACGGTTGGGGCATGCCTGGAGATTGTCAGCAATCATTCCTCCGGCCCTCTTATCGTGGCAATCAAGGGAACGCGACTGGCCATCAATGCCGGTCTGGCTAAAAAAATTATGGTGGCGCATGTCTGCCGTCATGATGCCGCATCGTGAGTGAGTCGGTCTTGTGGGGCTCACCCCCTTGACATCGCTCATGAACGGCCCCATACTTTTTACACGGTTCGAATAGCATGGCCGGAATAACCGGCGGGACTGTCTCTAAAACCATGAAGGGGGAAGTTATGAACGCTACAGACAAAAAAGTGTGTCCTGAATGCAATGGCGAGAAGGTGATCCGGGGAACCTGTGAATGCAACAGTGAATGGCGCGGATCAAAGGTTGGCGATGAGTTAAGCGATTGTCAGTGTGTGCCGCAGGTAGCATGCCCCTTGTGCAAGGGAACCGGGACGGTTGAAAAATAATTAGCCGTTGTTTTTCTGCTGAATGTTGGCGGAAAAGGGAAGAAAACCAATGGATCAGTTCAGGAAGAAGCGACCCACTGACAGAGCGCCAGGCGAACAACCATGGAGCATGGTTCTGCGAGGGATGGGGTCTGTGTTTCATGCCGCAAACTGGTTTCCTGCTGCGGATGTGTATGAAACCGCCTCGGCGATCATTGTTTACATGGATATCTCAGGCATAGAGCCGCACACTCTTGTCGTAACGGTTGAAGACTCTCGGGTCACTGTTTCCGGAGAACGGAGCTGTGGGCCTCATGACAAAGTGGCGCGTATTCACCAACTGGAGATTGAACGCGGTTTTTTCGAGCGGTCAATTGCCTTGCCAAAAGCCGTTGACGTCTCACAGGCGGTTTCGGAAAGCAGAAACGGGTTTTTGCAGATTATCCTGCCGTTGCGCCGCAGTGCGGAAAAAATCACGATTACAGTAAGATAAGAATTGAAGTAGGCGATCTTTCTTCCACCTGAATACAACACGATGCAGGCTGAAAATTATGAGTGAAGACGAGAAACAGAAAGAAACGGAAGTTCCGGTTCAAAAGACTGAGCCTCGCAAGAATCCTGCTGATTTGCCGGTCCCGGAGATTTTGCCGGTACTGCCCCTGCATGGATTCGTCTTTTTCCCGGGTATGGGATTTCCCATGAATATTCTTCATCCGGCCTCCCAGCAACTCATAGATGAGGCACTTCTTAAGGACCGATTGGTCGCCATTGTCAGCCACAAGGAGCCCCTCGAGGAAAATGGAGATCGGGTTGAACCGAAGCATCTCAACCGGATAGGGGTGTTGGGGTACATTCACAAGCTGGTCAAAGTCAAAGAGGGCGGCGGGTATCAGGTTTTGATCAGCGCCATTAAAAAACTGGAGCTTGTAGAGTTTGTCCAGGAAGAACCATATTTGACAGCCCGGGTTGCTGTAATCCCCATTGAGTTGGAAGAAGATAGAGAGGTCGAGGCTCTGGTGCTCAATCTTCGCACCCAGTTTAAAAAGCTAGCAGAGCTTCTATCGCTCCCGAATGAACTTGTCTCCACCATCGAATCCCTGTCCGATCCTTTCTATATTTCCTATCTGGTGATTTCCCAGCTCAATCTCACCCCGGTTATGGAACAGGAAATCCTTGAGATACAAGAGGGCAAGGCCCTGATGCATCGAACCGCCCGCGAGCTCAACAAGCGCCTTGAAACGGCGCAGATGAGCGAGGAAATCCAGAAGAGCATCAAAGAGGACACGGACGAGAAACAGCGGGATTTCTTTCTGCGCCAGCAGCTCAAGGCTATCCGCAAGGAGCTTGGCGAGGAAGAGGAAAATCTCGATCTCAAGGAGTTGCGTGAAAAATTTGCCAAGACAGAGCTTCCTGCAGAGGCCAAGAAAACAGCGGTAAAGGAACTCGACAGGCTTGCCCGCATCTCACCATCTTCACCGGAATATACAGTTTCCCGAACCTATCTTGACTGGCTTCTTGATCTGCCCTGGCTGACCTCCACCCCAGATTCCCTGGATATTATCAAGGCCCAGCAGGTCATGGACGAAGACCATTACGGCCTGGCGGAGATCAAAAAGCGGATCATCGAGTTTCTCGCAGTGCGCAAGCTCAAGCAGGACATGCACGGGCCGATTTTGTGTTTCGTCGGCCCTCCCGGTGTGGGCAAGACTTCGCTGGGCCAATCAATCGCCCGCTCCATGGGCCGAAAGTTCATCCGCATCTCTCTGGGCGGCGTGCGGGACGAGGCGGAGATCCGCGGGCATCGGCGCACCTACATCGGCGCTCTGCCAGGACGCATCATCCAGAGCCTGCGCAAGGCCGGGGCCAACAATCCGCTCTTCATGTTGGATGAAATCGACAAGTTGGGCATGGATTTTCGGGGAGACCCATCTTCAGCTCTGCTGGAGGTCCTTGATCCTAAACAGAACTACAGTTTTGCCGACCATTACTTGGAAATCCCCTTTGATCTTTCCAAGGTGATGTTCATCACTACGGCCAATCTTCTCGATAATATCCCCGGCCCGTTGCGCGACCGGATGGAGGTTATTGAGCTGTCCGGCTATACCCAGGATGAGAAGCTCAACATCGCCAAGCGACACCTTCTGCCCAAGCAGTTGGATGCCCACGCCATCAGCGAGGACGACCTGAAGATCGATGATCAGGCAATCCGGATGGTGATCCGTTCACATACCAGGGAGGCCGGGGTCAGAAACCTGGAGCGGAAGCTGGCCGCTATCTGCCGGGGGGTTGCCAAGGAGATTGTCACCGGCAAGACCGGCGCCACTCTGATCGATGCAACCAATCTTGTCACCTATCTCGGCCCCATCCAGTTTTTCCCCGAGACCAAGGCCCGGTCTTGGGGGCCTGGCTTGGCAACCGGGCTGGCCTGGACGCCGGTGGGCGGTGAATTGCTGTTTATCGAGGTCGCCAAGATGAAGGGCAAGGGCACCCTCACCATGACCGGTAAGTTGGGTGACGTGATGAAGGAGTCCGCCACTGCTGCGCTGACCTACATCCGCTCCCATGCCAAGGAACTGGGAGTGGACGAAGCAATCTTTGCCAAGATCGACCTGCACATCCATGTGCCTGAGGGCGCCATCCCCAAGGACGGACCATCTGCGGGAGTGGCCATGGTCACGGCCCTGACCTCGCTGCTTACCGGGCGAACGGTGAGCAAGGACATGGCCATGACCGGGGAGATCACCCTGCGGGGGGATGTGTTACCGGTGGGCGGCATTAAGGAGAAGGTTTTGGCTGCGGTGCGGGCCGGGATTAAGGAGATAGTTTTGCCTGCCCTCAATGAAAAGGATGTGATTGAGATTCCGGATAATGTGAAAGAGGATGTCCGTTTTCATTTGGTGCAGGACATCAAGGAGGCGCTTGGTTTACTGCTGGCCAAAGAGTGACAGATTCGGCTTTACGACCGAGAAAGAAAGTGGGCTAGGGCACTGTTGGGGACGATTACGGGGGGCATCATATCTTAAGTTTTTCGACAGATTAACAACGTCCCCTTGATCTTCTGGTGGTAATTGTCAACTTGTTAGGGCAAATTGACCTGATAACCAATGGTTAGGAGACGAAAATGACCTATGAAATATTTTTCGTTGGCGCAGGGGGCACTGTATTCGGATCATTAATCGGTGCATATATCGCATCCCGGCTCACATATGCTTTTCAAAAGCAACTTCTTAGACAACAACTTGATTTCCAGAAAGAACAAGCAGAAACAGATGCACTTCTCAGAAAGCAAATTCATGATGAAACCATAGCTGCTATTAAATATCTTCGAGATACCATTAATACAAAAATAGGTATGGTTGTGACTCAATTATCATCCTTTAACCCTAAACCTTTAGATGGCTGACGATTTGCCATCCAGATGCCCAGAGGTATCCCAATGAAGATGACCCCCCCCAAAAAAAACAGACCCAAAACACCATAGGTACGCCCATAAAACCTCCTAACAATTCGATAAGCCCGAACGGGGAATTCCGGTCTGTGGTTTTTATGCCAGGGGTGCGGCCCCGGCGGGTTATTTCTGCGTTAACCCTGTGGCAAAGCCCACTATGCCCGCACTGAAAACGGCACGCTTCTCGCAGCAGTTCTTAGCTGCTGCACTGAAGGTCCAGGCGGCGCCGCGGACCGAGCGCGAGGCCTTGGTTCAGCAACCCTCGCTTGTCGCCTATTACTTGCTAGGGCACGCGATCGAGCTCGCGCTGAAGAGCTACTTGCTGGTACGCGGACTATCGCCGAATGATTTGCGCCGTTGGGCCTACGGACACAAGCTTGACGTTTTACTGGCTGAATGCCGCAGGCGAGGATTTGGGATCGCGGTGAAACTGACACCGCCGGAGCTCAAGCTCATTCAGCATTTCAGTGAAATCTACGCTGGAAAGGAACTGGAATACCAATTTGGGGGTACGCGCGCTTTGCCCCAGTACGCGGACCTTGTGAGTCTTACAGAAAGGCTGTCCGAGGGAGTCTTTGAATATGCGAAACGAAAACACAAGGCTAACAGGTCCGTCAACGCGGACGTCCAAGGGTGTCTCGCAGCTTCCCGCGCCTTTTCTTGTGTAAAGAATAGTAAAGAATAGGGGACGTTGTTGATTTGTCGACTAACCTACCCATAAGACTTGGGCCTCGAAGAGTACGAAGAGTAAAAATGGGCAGGCTACTTTTTAGTCGCAGACCGGCTGACTGTCTGTTTTTTCGATGCCCGCGCCATCCAGAACAATCCGCACCTTTTCCACCAAATGATCCGGAGAGTAACTTTCTTTTGCCCTGCGCAGACC
>VMSS01000012.1 GCA_013791995.1 Desulfurivibrio sp.
CTGTTACCCATGTCTCCGGTCTATACAACGGGAGGGGGTTGGGGGGAGGGTGAAGCCGCTAGCTGCCGAGCTCGTGGCAGTTCCCCCCCTCCCTAGCCCTCCCCCGCCAAGGGGGAGGGAACTATCTTGCCTTTTGGCAAGGATCTCGCAAGGAAAACCCTATCTCCCTGCCCCCAAAACCGCATCACGGGCCAGTTGGCTGATGAGTTCCCAGTCCCCCTGAGCCACCGCCTCGGGTGGCACAACCCAGGAACCGCCCACGCACGCCACATTCCCTAACGCCAGATACTCACGGTAATTTTCCACACTAATCCCGCCGGTCGGGCAAAAAGTCACCTTGGGAAACGGCCCGGCAATGGCCTTGAGCATGGGGATGCCACCCGCCGCCTCGGCGGGGAAAAACTTAAAATGATCATAGCCCCGCTGCAACCCGGTCATCAGTTCGGAAACGGTTGCGATTCCCGGAATCAGCGCAATACATCCCTGATTGGCAGCATCCAGCAGCTCCGGAGTAAGCCCCGGGCTGATGGCAAAAACAGCCCCGGCTTCGGTGATCGCCGCGAGATCCTCGCCAGAAGTCACCGTCCCGGCCCCCACCACCGCCTCGGGCACCGCGCGAGTGATCTCCCGGATGGCCTCAACGGCAACATCGGTCCGCAGAGTGATCTCCAAAACCCTGATCCCGCCCACCACCAGCGCGCGGGCCAAGGGCACCGCCCGATCAATATCCTTGATCACCATGACCGGCACCACCGGACTCAGAGCAAAAACCTCACCAGGCCCCATCTTCCATTTTCTTATCAGCGCCATTCCTGATTTCCTCGCAATATGCATCACATTGAAAAAATGTTAAGTACGTCCCCGTGATGTTCCCCTCAGCTGAGGATAGACAGAACAACAAAAGGCACCAAATTGAACAAAATGATTCCTATTTTGAAAATGCTCATCCCGGCGTAGTGAACAGCGTCGAACTGGTCACGGGAGAGATGAAACCATTTGCCATGGATGCGCTGAATCCAATCATGCGCGAGCACGAAGACCAGGAACCACACCAGCAACACTCCGTAGTTGATGGCCGTACACCATAAGAGAAAATTTCGGATGACTTCGATGCTCATCGTCTGCTCCCTTCGAAGAAACCTAAGAAATCAGGGGGACATCCCTGATTTCTTTATAATTCTAACTGCTCCCAAATCACGTTTGCTTGCCAACGCCCATCTCTCTCGGCATACCACAAAAAAACTTGCTCTATATCAGCCAATGAAAGAGCTTGATTTGCCGAAACAAAATGAGCTTCTAGCGAGCCAGATTGATGTTCGAGAATAAACCCTTCCTCGGCGCTGCCAGCAGTCTGCATATATGTAAGACCACTGCCACTCTTTGCGTAGATCACGAAATTCTCTTCTGAGTCGGAAAGGTCTCGCAAAGCCTGCCTAATCTGAGTTGGTGTCGGATTAGCAATATTTGGCTTGTCCTTTGTGATCAATTCGTCATCCTTTGTAATGCGAAATGCATCCACGTAACAAACATAATCGGAGAACGTTAATTCTTCTGGTCTCCGCCGATCTTCACGACAGTTTCCAACAACTTCCGCCTTAAAGCGCAGGTACCGGTCCCAAATTTCACTTCCACCAGGGAGTTTTGGATCCGAGATGTTTGCGAGCCAGTCACGGACGCACCCTACAAGAGTTCTTTGATCGTTCTTATGAGGCGTAATATCTTGACCTGCAACATCAGATATATATTTCTGGTACCGATATTGTTCTCTATCAAAGATCAAGCATTTCTTGCGTTGTTGACGTTTGTCACCGAGGTAGCACGCCCCGAGAAAAATACCTAGTTCTAGCGGCATATTGAACCTCGGTAATTTGGTTGAATTGTCAAGTTCAGTCCGAGAGAGATCGTGAATTCCATACATCGACTCCCTCACAAGCTCGTAGATTTTGTGAATTCGCACTTTGCTTGCGTCACGACTTTCTTTCGCACATCGAACGTGAAATCCACAGTCCATCACTGTAAATACCAGGGCTTCAAAAAGAGGATAGTACTCACTGTCAAACGGGCAGTTCAAAAATACACTTCGGCTGTAATCAGGCGATGATCTCAATATCTTCTCCGGGCAAGCGCCTGGCGAACATTCACAGAAGGATTCAAAAGGTTATCGACACATCCGTCATCACCTTACGATTCCACCGCAAAATTCACCTTACATTTCTCATGAACATAGGTGAACAACGAACTCGCCCCTTCCTCAGCCCCCAGCATATCACTGCGCAATGCGGCAAAAATCTGCCTCCCCACTCCATATCGCTGTTCCTCTAGTTCAGCCTCGGCATACTCCCGCTTGGCAAGCTCCGCTTTATCCACCAGCAACTCCAGACTCCCGTTCCCCACATCGACCCGGATCATATCCCCGTCCTGCACCTTGGCCAGCAATCCGCCACACAACGCCTCCGGGGTCACATGGATGGCAGCGGGCACCTTGCCGGACGCGCCGGAAAGCCTGCCGTCGGTGACCATGGCCACCCGATAGCCCCTGCCCATGATCACGGAGAGCGGAGTGATCAGCTTGTGCAGCTCGGGCATGCCCGTGGCCTGCGGACCCTGAAAGCGAATAACCGCCACAAGATCCCGGTCCAGTTTGCCTGCTTGAAATGCCTCCTCCAGTGCGTGCTGGGTGTGAAACACCATGGCCGGGGCCTCAATACAGGTAGCCGCACCGTCTGCCAGGGAGGAGACCTTGATCACCGCCCTGCCGATATTGCCGTCCAGCACCTTGAGCCCGCCGGTGGGGGAAAAGGGCTGGGCCACCGAGGCTATAACCTCGGGCTCCAGCGATTTTCCCGGTCCATCGGTCCATTGCACCTTGCCGGAGGCCAGCACAGGGGCTTGGGTGTAGCGCTCCATACCCGGTCCGGCCACGGTCAGCACCTCGTTATGCAGGAAGCCGCCTTCAAGAAGCTCGCCAATCAGCACCGCCATGCCTCCTGCCTGCTGAAAACTGTTGATGTCGCCCGGACCGTTGGGGTAGATCCGCACCAGCAAAGGCACCACTTCGGAAAGTTCGGAAAAATCGTCCCAGTTGATCCGGATTCCCGCAGCCCTGGCCATAGCCACCAGATGCATGGTCTGGTTGGTTGAGCCGCCGGTGGCAAGCAGCCCGACAATGCCGTTGACCACCGACCGTTCGCTGACCACCTTTCCAATGGGGGTATAATTGTCGCCCAAATGGGTCAATTCGCACACCCTGGCCGAAGCCGCATTGGTCAAGGCTTCGCGCAGGGGATCGTCGGGGTTGACAAAGGAAGCGCCGGGCAGGTGCAGACCCATGATCTCGGCGATCAACTGATTGCTGTTGGCTGTGCCGTAAAAGGTGCAGGTCCCGGCCCCGTGATAAGAGGCGCACTCCTTGGCCAGCATCTCCTCTTTACTGATCTTGCCCTGGGCAAACTGCTCTCGGGCTAACGCCTTTTCCCGGTTGGAAAGCCCGGAACGCATGGGACCGCCCGGCACCAGGATCATGGGCAAATGCCCGAACTGCAAAGCCCCCATCACGAGGCCCGGCATAATCTTGTCGCAAATCCCTAGAAGCAGGGCTCCATCGAACACGTTGTGGGACAAACCGATCACTGTGGACATGGCAATGACATCGCGACTGATCAAGCTGAGATCCATGCCCGGCTCGCCCTGGGTTACCCCGTCGCACATGGCAGGTACTCCGCCGGCCACCTGGGCCGTACCGCCTGCCGCGGCAATCGCTTTTTTGATCATGGCCGGATACTGCTCGTAGGTGTGGTGGGCCGAGAGCATGTCGTTGTATGAGGTGATGATCCCGATATTGGGACCCTGGCCGGTGCGCAGAGCCTGACATTCCCCTCCCTGGCAAACCGCCAGACCGTGGGCCAGATTGCTGCTGGGCAGCCGATGCCGAAACGGCCCGGTCACCCTGGCCGCCTCCATATTACGCAGATATCCGTCACGATTGGTCCGGCTGCGCTCAATAATTCGTTGGGTAACTTTTTCGATGGTGCTGTTCATGGCTATTCCTTTTTATGGCACACTGCAAAAACGCCCTTTGACAGGGCTCAGGGAGAACGGTAGTTGCCATGAATCATAAGGGTTTTCCGTCACCGCTAACTATGTTCATGGACACCAGAAAACCGTAACCGGCGAAATCGTCTGATTCAACACCGCCCGGATAGGCATCTGGGCGACCGGCCCCTCGGTGAGGGCCTTTTCGTACACCGCCCGCTTTTCCTCCCCGACAAGATGCAGGATAATCTGCCGGCTTTGCAACAGGGTGGGCAGGGTCAGGGTCATTCGTTCATGGGGCGCACTCGGGGGGGTGATTGCCATGCAGAGTTGGCCGGAGTCGAGAGAAAGCGCGCTTTTCAGCCGCGTGGCCTCCGGAAACAGCGAGGCGGTATGACCGTCGTTACCCATACCCAGGATAAGGGCATCGAAAGGCCGCGGCACACCGGCGAGATGGTCGGCGCATTCGCTTTCCCCCTCGGCCGCCGTCGGTGCCCCGGTTTTAAGACCCACGAAACGGGCCAGAGCAGCCCGGTTCTGCAAAAGATGGCGCCGCACCAGTTGTTCATTGCTGGCCGCATCGCTTGAGTCCACCCAACGTTCGTCCGCCAGAGTGATCGTCACATCTTCCCAGTCAAGCGGCATATCCGAAAGGGCCACGAAAAACGGCACCGGGGTGGAGCCACCGGATACCACCAGACTCGCTCTCTCCCGCGCCCTGATCCCAGCCCGCAGCAACTCGGCAACGTGTGCGGCCAACGCCGCCACCAGCGTGGCGGAATCCTTGAATTCCTTGAATTCAGGCATGATCCAACCTCTCATTTAGAGTAACCGTTCAGCAAAAACAAAAAAACCTGTTTCAATCTCTGATGGACTTGCAACGCGCTGCAAACAGGTACTTCGACAGGCTCAGCACGAACGGATATTGTCTTAATACATTGATCTTCCGTTCGTGCTGAGCCTGTCGAAGCACCAATCCAGAAAAAAACCAACACCCGCTCGAAAAAGTAAACGTCCAGCAGTGCCGCAGATGCGCGAAAGAGGCGTGCGAAATGTGCTGTTGCACATGAGCAAGCCGATGACAAAGCAGATGTGGCGCTGCTGGACGTTTATTCGTCCCAGGCCCGGCCATCGCGCGCCATCAACGCCACCGAGGCCACCGGGCCCCAAGTCCCTGCCGGATAGGCCATGGGCGCATCGTTGCTGGTGCGCCAGGCATCCTGAATGGAATCGATCCAGGTCCAGGCCTGCTCCACCTCATCGCGGCGAATAAAAAGGGACTGGCTCCCCTCAAGGGCCGACAGGAGCAACCGCTCATAGGCATCGGCAACATGCGCCGACTCAAAGGCCTCGGAAAAACTCAAATCAAGGGTGGTCCGTTGCAGCTTGACCCCTGAACCGATGCCAGGAACCTTGTTCAGCATCTCGATTTCCACTCCCTCGTTGGGCTGGAGGCGGATGATCAGCTTGTTGGATGGCAGGTTTTTGTAACTTTCCCGGAAAATGTTGTGGGGCAATCGTTTGAAATAGATGACCACCTCGGAGAGTTTTTTGGTCATGCGCTTGCCGGTTCGCAGATAGAAAGGCACCCCGGCCCAGCGCCAGTTGTCGATATCC
>VMSS01000154.1 GCA_013791995.1 Desulfurivibrio sp.
CATCAGTCGGGAGCAGGCCCGGGGTATAAAAAGCAAGGCAAACCAGAAGCTCACCCTGACCAAGCGGAGGCGTTCCCAGGCCCACGGGGCCGAGGTGCCGATCTATATTTCCATCCGCAAGAAGCAGTCCGAGGCCAAGGTGCTGAAGCTGCTGCGCAAGGGCGAGGAAAATCCGGCCGTGGCGGTGGATGACGAACTGGGCCTCATGGGGGTGGTGGACTCGGTGGCCGAGGTCAAGAGTTTTCAACGGCACCTGACCCAGAGCGCCACCAGGGCCGGATCCCTGATGACCCTGGAGGAGGTGACCGACACCCTGTCCGGCGGACCGCATCAGAGCGGCAGCATCGGCAGCTCCCCCAAGACCCAGATGTTCAAGTTTTTTGCCAGGATGGGAGGGATGCGCGTTGAGTTCATCGTTCACACCAACCGCTCGTACCTCAATTACATGTATGAGCGGGAGGTGTCCCACGACGAATATGAGGTGAAGCGCATTTTCGACTCCGGGGTGGCCGAATTGCTGTTTCCCCAGGATATCTATGAGATCGATATCACCGAGAAAAAGGAGTCGGTGATTCGCTGGTTCAGAAAGCGGATCGAGGAGTTCTGAGCTGATTGTTCACACAATCCGCGCCCCGGGAGGTGAGAAATTTCTCAACCGGCAGCGGCGAGAATTGTATTCAGGTACGCCTCCATCTTTTCCGTGGATGTCGCCACATCCAGGGCAACCCACTCCTGATTGACAAAGACGTTGGTCGCGCCCTTCAGGGTATAGGCTGCCGCCTCCGGGGAATTCACGGTATGGATTTCCAGGGAAAGCTTGTCCCCGAACCGTTCCTGCATTGCCTTGGCCACGCCCGTGGCCTTTTGACAGGTTCCTCAGGCCGGGTTGCCGCTGTGGAACAGAACCATCTTGATCATGATCGCCTCCTTGATTTCAGGTGATACATCCATTTTACTCTGTCCGTTCTCTCGTCGCCCCGTTGAACCCGAGGGCTTTTTCCGGGCAGCTTTCTACACAGTAAGAACACTTCAGGCAGTCACCGTGGGTCACTATGCCGCTCTCCCGGTATGAGCCGGGGTTGATCTGCATCCGGCACACCGTTTCGCAGATCCCGCAGTTGATGCAGGCTTCATCGACCTTGAGGAGCATTTTGCCCCGACCCAGCCAGTTGGCCATGGTGCCCATGGGACAAAACATGCACCAGGCGCGTTCGTGATATATAACACCGAAAAGTAATCCTACCACGGTGGTCACGGTGAGAATCATGACAAAGGGTTTGCCCATTTTGTAAAAGTCACCCCAGACAGGGGGGAGCTGGATCGCCAGCATGGTCATCAATACAATGAGCCACCCTGTACGAAAAGCAGGATGGCGAAAAAAAGGAGGAACCTTTCTGTGCAGGCTGAACCGCTTCATAATCTTGTCCAGAAAGCTCCCCCGCGGGCACATCCAGTCACACCAATACCTGCCCTTGATCATGCCGATTCCCATTGCGCCAAACATGCAGACCAGCAAGAAATAGCCCAGGGGATAATACAGCCAGCCGCCGATGAGCAGGGCTATAAATCCCAGGTTGAGCCACAATTGCATTTTTTTATGGGTTTCGATCACCGTGCCGGTATTGTCCATAGTTGTTGTCTCCTCACGCATGAAAAATAAATTTTCCGGTTGTACCGACTCTGGCGTGCTGTGTTGTTTACGGCAATTGGCTTAGTCCGTGCCGCATCTTCCAGAGGAAATATCGTTCCAGGCCTGCCTTGGCCCACGGCACCCAGCGCCCTTTCTTGAGTAATGATCGTTGCCGGGGCGGCAGGATCGGTTCGGCAAACATCAGCGCTCCCGTGCCTCCCATGTCCAGCAGGCAGAGGATGTTGAGATCTTCGACTGCGAGTGGGGTGGTATTGTTGCAATCCGCGGCTATATTGAAAGCTGCGGCTTTGGCCATCTGCACGGTCATGTAACCGGTTTTTGGCACGCCGGTCGGCACCGGCGTCGGCTCTCGTGGTGCCATGGCCACGGCGACACCCACTGCGTAAACATTGGCATGCTGCGGGTGGCGATAATGACTGTCAACGGGGATAAAGCCGCGGGGGTTGCCGAGGGCTGCCACACCGGCAA
>VMSS01000172.1 GCA_013791995.1 Desulfurivibrio sp.
AACGCCGACGGTCGCCTCCTGATAGATATTCGTTTCAGGATAGATAAAAACCACGGGCGAGTTCTTTCTGACCTCCACCGGCTGGCTGGCCCAGTTTTTCTGGGATGACCCACACCCCGAGAGGAGCAAAACAAGAAGTACAACCACAATTCCCTTTCGCATACCCATTCCTCAACGCTCTTGGGCGGAAAGAAGCGCATCACCAAAGGCGCCGCCTCCTGCCGCGAGAAGATGATTGATATTACTGCTCCGCTGCAACTCAAGCCCTGCCACGGAAAGCACTTGTTGTGAACCCGCATCGAGCAGTTTGAGATTAAGGATTACCGTGCTCGGGGTCAGTGAATAGGTGCCGGTGAGGATGGCCGCGGCCTGTTGCTGTTTTGCCAGAAGCTTTGCATCCCTGGTAAGCATCAGCTCACCTCGGTTGTCCCGCATGAAAATCTCGGCGGACTTGCGGATTTCCACAACCCCGAAACCATGGCGAAAGAGACTGGTGGACAGGGCCTCGGTCAGAGTCCGGCCAAAACGGGTGGTGGTATAGAGATTATCAAGATCAACCACCGTGGTCAGGATCAACCGTTGACCGCCCCCGGCGCCACGCATGCCGGAAGTCAGCTGCAGGGCCAGTTCCTCCCCCACCCCGAAAAAATCCGGGGTAACCACCGAGGCGGTGCCTCCGGTCTTTGCCTGGGGCACACATCCGGTCAGGAACAAGACACATCCAAGAAAAAAAGGCAACCCAAACATTTTCCCATTCTTCCATGTTTTTTTCATGAGCCACCTTTCTTTACCGCCCGCTTGACCTCGGTTTTCGCCGGCTTTTTTTCCGGAGGCAGGGGCGCGTCCTCATCTGTTTCCTGAAATTCCCGGATCGTAACCTTTGAGGTGCGAGTGGAAGCAGGCATACTTTCATTGGCAAGCAGGTTCGCGGTCATACCGTCAATGGGCAAAACCAGACTGGCAGAGGAAAGAACCCTGTTATCCTCGTTGCGCAACAGTCGGGCATTTACAAAGATTTCCTGCCCGGCCACCGCATAGGTCCCCACCACCACAGCCTGAGCTCCCTGGACAAGGCTGATCTCATCCATGCTTCGAGACAAGGCGTACTCGCCATGAGACGGACTCACCATCAAACCCGGAGTTTTCCGCACTTCAATCACTTCAATCCCGGACTGCTGCAGAGTGGAGAGCAACTGCTCACCCAGATATCGGCCAAAAGATGATGTTGC
This sequence comes from Desulfurivibrio sp., assembly GCA_013791995.1. Lineage (GTDB taxonomy): Bacteria > Desulfobacterota > Desulfobulbia > Desulfobulbales > Desulfurivibrionaceae > Thiovibrio. The sequence continues at coordinate 1,230 of VMSS01000172.1, forward strand.
ATACAGATTATCAAGGCTGACAAAGGTGCTCACCGCCACCACATATTCATCAGCCACCACCTCGCTTGCATTGGCAATGAGTGACTTGCCAAGCTGATTGATCTTGGCATGAAAAATGGCCCCTTGCCCTGCACCGGGTCCAGCCGAATCTCCTTTTTGTCCGACACCCAGGCCGGATAAAAAGGATTGAGACATATTCTGCGGCGAGAAAACCCGGCCCGTACGAAACACATAGTCGGCTGGTATTGCATGGGGATAATTATAAAAATAAGGCCGATAGGTCGGCGTGGGGCGTTGCCGCTCCTGAAAACTCCCCCCCTTGTTAGCGTCGTCAGAAAGTTGACCGTCATCAGCCAGCACAGGAGTTACAATACATCCCAACGCCAGCAAAACTGCAATCAGCTGTGTGATCATCATCTTCGTCTCCCCCGGTCAGGGATTAAAGTTATAGGCTGGATAGTCTTTTTCCATACTCCGCCAGGAAGGGCCAAAAGTCTGAACCATAGGGTCATCCGAGACCGCAGTTCTGCCGGGGTAAACCACCGGCACCTGTTGCCCCTCGCCGAACATTGGGGACGCAAGTCGCATTTCCATCTCGACCAGGTTGCTGTAAACCCCTCCGGAACACCCGCAGCAACTGATAAGCAACAATCCCGCCATGATTTTCCGCATATTCTCTCCTCTGTAGCTTTCCCCACAAAAACAAGGCGGCTTAGTCAATAAAATGACATCCTTGCCCGCAAACTGTCTGGGAATTTTTTTCCGTTTGCTCCCACGGAGAAGCCGAAACCCACGTCCAACAAGGAATTTTTTTCTGCCCCAACCCTGTCGCTCGCTTTTTTCATCAATCTCGCCTTAATTACTTGCATTTTCAATGCCACGACGCAAAACTTCTTCCCTGGGTTTTCCAGCGTACCTTGCCCACCACACCCATCAAAAAAAACTGACGGTCATAACTCTGTAAATTTCCTTACTGAATGGGATTCGGCATAAAAAAATGATTGCCAAAAAAACGGTATAGATTATACTTTTGAAGTTTATACTACCGCGATACCCACCGGGAGAATTCCCACAGGAGGAGTTGTATTATGGCACGTATCACCGTCGAAGACTGCCTGAGCCAGATAGGCAATGAAAATCGTTTTTCCCTTATCCATCTTGCCGTTGAACGGGTCAAGCAACACCGCAAAAACGCCCCTTTTCTGGTAAAATGCAAAAATAAGGAAATTGTTGCTACGTTGCGCGAGATTGCCTCCGGCCAGGTGAGTTTTTCCACCATCAAGGATTTCACTCCCACCAAAGATGATGCTCCTGCCCCGACCGCGCAGAAAAGCGATGAGCAGACAGAACAGGCCGCTCTGTAACTGATGGAAACCGATTTTTACAAAACACTCGGTGTTTCCCCGGATGCAGGTGCGGAAGAAATAAAAAAAGCGTACCGCAAACTGGCCATGAAATTTCATCCGGACAAAAATCCGGGAGACAAGGCTGCCGAAGATAAATTCAAATCAGCCGCCGAGGCCTACGAGATTCTTGGCGATCTGGAAAAGCGCAAGATATACGATCGCTATGGGGTTGCCGGCCTGAAAGACAGCGGCTACAGCGGCCCTGGCAACTTTGACGATATCTTTTCAAGCTTTGGCGACGTCTTCGGGGACATGTTCGGAGGCCGCTCCGCCCAAAGGCGACAGGGCCCCGTCCAGGGAAACGATCTCCGTTACGATCTGGGCATCAGTTTCATGGATGCCATGCATGGCGCGGAAAAAGAAATCGAGGTCACCAAGCGGGAAACCTGTTGGACCTGCGAAGGAACCGGCCTGCGCCCCGGACACAAGCCGACGACCTGCGCTACCTGCAATGGGCATGGTCAGGTGGTTCACGCCCAGGGTTTTTTCCGGGTGCAGACCGCCTGTCCGAAATGTCACGGCGAAGGAACGATCATTACCGAGCCATGCAATGATTGCCTGGGCGAGGGACTCATCAAAAAAACGAAAAAGGTGTCGCTGAAAATCCCGGCCGGGATTGACACCGGCGCCCGCATGCGCCTCAGGGGTGAAGGCGAAGGCGGCCGCAAGGGTGGTCCGCCGGGGGACCTGTATGTGATCATGCATGTGGAACCCCATGAGTTCTTCCTGCGGGAGGGCAACCAGATCCACTGCCTCTTTCCCCTGACCATGGTTCAGGCCGCCCTGGGCGCCACCGTGGAGGTGCCGACCATCAACGGCTCCAAGGAACTGGTAATTCCGGCCGGCACCCAGCCCGAGCAGATATTCACCCTGAAAGGCGAAGGCGTGCCTTCCCTCCGGGGCGGGAACCCAGGCAACATGATGGTTGAGATCAAGGTTGTCATCCCGAAAAAGTTGTCCTCGCGAGAAAAGGAACTTCTCTCGGAGTTTGACGCATTGCAAAAAGAAAAAGAACCTGAGCAGGAAGAGGGGTTTTTTAAGAAAATTTTTCACAAATTAGCCGACGAAAAGGCGTGATTTTCCCATCGGGACACCAGCACATGAGCGACAAGCCCTTGGCGGCAAGCCAATTTACTCATTTTGATGAAGCCGGAAATGCCCGCATGGTGGATGTGGGCGGTAAAAGTGAAACTGTCCGCGAAGCAACGGCTTCCGGATCAATTTCTCTTTCTCCCCAGGCCTTTCAACTGGTACAAGAAGGGAATATCGCCAAGGGAGATGTGCTCGGAGTCGCCCGGATCGCAGGAATCATGGCTGCCAAAAAAGTCGATGCTCTGATCCCCCTGGCCCATCCTCTGGCGATCAATAAAGTGAATGTTGAATTTGACCTGAACGACAGGACACACACCATAGGAATTACCGCTACAGTGGGAATAACAGGCAGGACCGGGGTCGAGATGGAAGCTCTCACCGCCGTCTCGGTTGCCGCACTGACCATTTATGATATGTGTAAGGCTGTGGACAAAGGGATGATTATTACCAACATCAGACTGGAAAGGAAAATCGGGGGCAAAAGCGGAAGCTATCAACGGAACGGATAACGCTTGTCCAAGATATACCAAGGGAGTAATACCGTGAACAGAGAACAACTTGATTATTTTCGCCAAAAGCTGGAGACCATGAGTCAGGATCTTTTGCAGGAGGCTGAGAAGACCATCCACGAGATGACCGACAGCACGGAAAATTATCCCGATCCCACCGATCGGGCCAGCGCCGAGTCTGACCGGAGTTTCGAGCTTCGCATCCGTGACCGTGAACGCAAACTCCTTGCCAAGATCAGGGAAGCCATCGAACGTATCGATGAAGGGACCTATGGCATCTGTGACGAATGCGGCGATGAAATCTCCCCGAAGCGCCTTGAGGCGCGCCCGGTGACGACCCAATGCATTGAATGCAAGACCCACCAGGAAAACCAGGAAAGGGCTCAAAAAGGCTTATAAGAGATCACAATGCCTGAACTCCGCAAAGACCCGATCATTGGCCGCTGGATCATCATTTCCACTGAACGGGGAAAACGGCCCACTGACTTTATCGTTGAAAAAAGTGAAGGCAGGGGGGGGGTTTTGTCCTCTATGCCCGGGCAACGAGAACACAACACCGCCGGAAGTTCTCAGTTACAGCAGCAACGATGGGCACCAGGCCAACAGACCCGGCTGGGATCTGCGGGTTGTGCCGAACAAGTACCCCGCCCTGGTCATCGAAGGCAGCCTCAACAAGGAGGGCGATGGTCTCTATGACCGAATGAACGGGATCGGGGCCCATGAGGTCATCATCGAGACTCCGGACCATCACGAGACCTTCACCAGCCTTCCGCCGGAGCGCATGATCAAGGTTTTTCTGGCCTATCGAGATCGATTACTTGATCTGGCTCAGGATCCGCGCTTTCGTTACGTCATGGTATTTAAAAATTTCGGCGCTGCTGCCGGAGCCTCGCTGGAGCACTCCCACTCTCAGCTCATTGCTCTTCCCATTCTTCCCCGCATGATCAGTTCCGAAATTGAAGGGAGCCTTTCCTACTACAAATACAAGGAACGCTGCATTTTCTGCGACATTATCCGGCAGGAGATAAACCAGGATCAGCGGGTGGTGGCTCAAAACGACCTGTTCGTCGCCATCGTCCCCTATGCACCCCGTTCGCCTTTTGAAATGTGGATATTGCCCAAACGGCATGCCTCTTCATATCTTGCCATGGACAATGACCACTTCAAGGCGCTGACTACGATCTTTTCCGAGTGTATGCGCCGCCTCAACACCTGCATCCCCAATGTGCCCTATAATTTTGTTCTGCATGGTGCGCCCTTGCGCTCGCAACCCCTTGATCATTACCACTGGCATTTCGAAATCATGCCAAAACTGACGATGATTGCCGGTTTTGAATGGGGATCGGGTTTCTACATCAACCCCATCGCACCGGAAGAAGCGGCCCAGTTTTTAAAAGAAGCGGCAATCTAAGACAAGCTCTTGACTGGTGCCGGGCCGGCAACACTCATCACAACCCTTGGCAAGACAACAAGGGAGGGATCAATGAAAAAAATACTGCTCGTTGACGATGAAGACAGCATCCATCTCCTGTACCGCGAAGAATTGGAAGAAGAGGGATATGAAGTCCATTCGGCCCTCTCCGGCGAAGAAGCGCTGGCCCAGTTGAAAATAATTGCGCCGGACCTGGTCATCCTCGACATCAATATGCCCGGCATCAACGGCATCGACGCTCTGCGCCAGATCAAGGAAATAAATCCCGCCCTGCCGGTGATTCTGAGTTCCGCTTACCAGGAGTTCAAACAGGATCTGGCTACCTGGGCTTCGGATGAGTACATTGTCAAATCCTCCAACCTGGATGAACTCAAGGCCGCAGTGAAAAAACATCTTGCCTGAGAGCCAAGTCAACGAAGAAAAACAGACCGATACCCGACCTCCTGCCCAATGAGCGCACCCGTTCCCCCACAAGCTACAAGAAGACTGATTCCAGTCAAACTGCAAACGTTCACCAGTGCCGGAGATGCGCGGAAGAGGTCTGCGAAGTGTGCTCTTGCACATAAGCAGGCCGATGACAAAGCAGATTCGGTGTTGGGGAATATTTGCCAATGAGCGACATGAAAGATATTCAAGGCCAGCGTGATTACCGCCGGATCAACATCAAAAAGGTCGGCGTAAAGAATATCTCCTACCCGATCACGGTCCTGGACAAAGCCCGGAAAACACAGAAGACCGTTGCCACGGTCAATATGTACGTCAATCTTCCCCACCAGTTCAAAGGCACCCACATGAGCCGGTTCGTGGAAATCCTCAATCGATTCCACGGCGAGATAAACCTGAAAAGCTTTCACCGCATTCTTGAAGAGATGAAGGTCAAACTCCAGGCGGAAGCAGCCCACATGGAAATTACCTTCCCCTATTTTTTACAAAAATCTTCCGCGCAAACGCAGTCAGTGGGCATGAAGGAATACCGCTGCACCATGCATGGTTCTCTGGACAAAACAGACGACCTCACCTTGGAAATCCAGGTGCCTATTTCTCCACCGCTTCCTTCCCAGATCGGTCAGGGTTTGCCACGCTCCCTTGGTCATTGGGGCAGGGCCACTCTCCGGTTGCGATTCAAGAATTTCATCTGGATCGAGGATATCATCCAACTGGTTGAAGAAGTGACTACCCACGATCTCTGCTGGCCCACTGGGGATACCTGCACGGAATACACCCTTTCCGTGGAAAACATTACCACGGCCCTTGGCCGCAAACTTGAAAACCATCCGGCCATTGCCAGGTTTTCCGTTCTGGTGGAAAACCTGTCGCAAGGCTACAACACCTTTGCCTCTTTAGAATGGCAGGACGGCGACAATATTGCCGCCTCTTGATCACGCCCAAACAACCGACTGTTAAACAATTTTACGAGAACCGACCCATGCAACACGAACTCCTCTTTGAAATCGGCACGGAAGAAATACCGGCCGGCTATATCATGCCGGCCCTTTCCCAATTGGAAAAAATCATGAACGCCAGGCTCAGCGACCTGGCTTTGCCTTACTCCTCCCTGCGCACTGCCGCTACCCCCAGGCGACTTGCCGTGTCGGTCAGCGGCCTGGCCGAGTGCCAGCCGGATCGGGAAGAGGAAATTCTCGGACCTCCCAAAAAGGCAGCCTTTGACAAGGATGGCGAGCCCACCCAGGCAGCCATCGGCTTTGCCAAAAAAAACGGGGTCGCTGTCGAGGCTCTGCAAACCATGGCAACGCCAAAGGGCGAGTACCTCATGGTGCGCGTCGAACAGAAGGGCCGCCAAACCGCCGAGCTTCTTGTCGAATTGTTGCCGGAGGTTATCAACAGCCTCACTTTCCCGAAATCCATGCGCTGGGGCTCAGGCCGCATCAACTTTGCCCGCCCGATCCAGTGGCTGCTGGCCGTTTATGGCGGCAAAACTGTTTCCTTCACCCTGGATACCATCACCAGCTCCAACACCACCACGGGCCACCGCTTCATGGCCAGTGGTCCGTACCCGGCAACCTGTTATACCGACTACGTCGATACGTTGCGCGCGGCCCAGGTTATGGTCGAACCGGCGGAGCGCCGCAGCACGGTTCTTTCCGAGATCACCAAGGCGGCCCAACAAGTGGGCGGGACGATTCTCCCGGATGACGAACTGGTGGACACCGTCTGCAACCTGGTTGAGAAACCGTTTGCCATCTGCGGCACCTTTGAGGAACGCTTTCTGGCCCTGCCCCGCGAAGTGTTGATTACCTCCATGCGGGAACACCAAAAATACTTTGCCGTGGTTGACAGCACGGGCAAGCTTATGCCCCATTTCATCGCAGTGAATAACACGAACACTAAAGATGCAAAGCTTGCCGCCGACGGACATCAGCGGGTGATCAGGGCACGGCTGGAGGATGCTTTTTTCTTTTTCAAGGAAGACCAACGCCGCACCCTTGCGGATCGGGTCGAAGACCTTTCCGGCGTTATTTTCCAATACAAGCTGGGGACCATGCTGGACAAAACCCGACGCGTCACCACCCTGGCCGGGCTGCTGGCCAAAAGGCTGGCGCCGGAACACCTGGCCCATACCGAACGGAGCGCTCTCCTTGCCAAGACGGATCTGTTGACCGACATGGTGGGAGAATTTCCCTCCCTTCAAGGGGCGATCGGCAAGGATTACGCCCTGCTCAGCGGAGAAGCGGCGGAAGTTGCCACGGCCATTCGCGAGCATTACCTGCCGGTCCGGGCCGGAGGCACGTTGCCCGCCTCAATCCCTGGCGCATTGGTCGGCATGGCCGACAGGCTTGACTCCATCACCGGCTGCTTCGGCATAGGCCAGATCCCCACCGGCACCACCGACCCCTTTGGCCTGCGCCGTCTCTCGTTGGGGCTTCTCCATATCATCAATGCCATGGGCTTTCGTCTTTCTCTTGCCGAGTTGGTGGACGAGGCGCTCTGCCTCTACGAAGACAAACTGACCGTCCCCCAGGCCGAAGCCCGCCGCAACGTGCTTGAGTTCATCAAGGGGCGCTTCAGCAACGATCTTATCAGTCAGGGTATTCCGGCCGAGGCGGTGGAGGCTGTCACTTCGGTCACTTTCGACGACCCGAATGACTGCAGGCGGAGGATCAAGGCCCTGATGGCTATCAGCAGCCAGCAATCCTTTACCATCCTGGCCGGATCCTTCAAACGCGTGATCAATATTATCAAGGATAACAGCGAAACATCGGTGCAACCGGCGTTGCTCACAGAAACTGCCGAACAAAAGCTCCACGAGGCGTATCTGGCTGTCCGTCTTGAAGCTGCTCCCCTGATCGAGGCCAGCGATTACGAAAAAGCCTTGTCCGTGATCCTCAAGATGAAGGAGCCGGTGGACAATTTTTTCGAAGAAGTCATGGTCATGGTGGAAGATGCGAGCGTGCGCGCCAATCGGTTGAATCTGCTGACCGCCATCGCCCGACTTTTTCTGCAGATCGGCGATTTCTCAAAGATGAACGCAATCAATCTGGCTTAATGCCGAAATTAGCGGAAAACCGCGGGATATAACTGCTCAGCAGCGCCGCTTCACTGCTGCCGCAGATGCACAGAAGAGGACAGCGAAGTGTGCTATTGCACATGAGCAGGCCGATGACAGCTAAGCGAGCTTAGCGAGACTGCGAAGCAGATACGGTGCTGCTGAACAGTTATGATGAACGCCATCAGTCAGTAAGCTGAACCTGGGCGATTTCAAGGGCCTGCTCGTACAGCAAGGGCAGGGAATCATGGTTGAGGTTAAGTTTTTTCGCCAGAATGATCGTCTTTTCCCAGTCTCCACGCTCATAGGCCATGACCAGGATAAGGGTCCGGGAAAGAGGGGTTGCGACTTCGGAGAGCAGCGCCTCCTGGATACCTTCGGGCAAGGCCAGCTCCGGCAGGATATCCGCCATGGCTTTGTCGAGCATGGCCGGCAACAGGGAGAACATCCCCGTCGTGTGAAACATACCCGCCTCCTTGCGTCGGTCCAAAAGCTGGTCGGCGATTAATTCGCAAAAGGTGCCGCGAAAAGCCGAGAGCCGCAACAGTTCGGACGGCTTGTCGTCGGCAAGATAGGAAAGCATCATCAGCGACAGCCATTTCCTTAAGGTAATCTGCCCCAACATGGCCACTGCCATCTCAACGCTTTCCACCTTCTGCCTCCTGGAAAAATAAGCTGAATTCGCATATTTAAGCAGTTTATAGGCCAGGGAAACATCTCGGCTGACAAATTTGGCAAGCTCGGCGAAATCGTAATCCTCATCCTGGATGACTTTCAGCACCTGAAGATAATGGAGTTTGGACCCGGGGATATCCCGTCCTTCCACAATTTGGGGGTGACTGAAAAAATACCCCTGGAACAGGTCGAAGCCCAACTTCTTGATCGCCTCAAACTCTTCGTTTGTTTCGATTTTTTCCGCCAGAAGCTTTACGTTGTAGCGGCTGACAACCTTTGCCTGCCGCTCAAGCTCGGCAAAACTCATCTGGCGGATGTCAAACTTGATGATCCTGGCCAGCTTGATGAGCGGCAAAAACCGGTCTTCGTAGAGAAAATCATCCAGGGCCAGGACATACCCTGCCTCGACCAGATCTTCACAGGCCTGCACAACCTCGGGCGTGGCCCCAACCGTCTCCAACACCTCAACCACGGCAATCTCTTTGGGAAAAAGGGAGGGATACCCCTTGAGCAGCATCTCTTCGCTAAAATTGATGAACGCTTTTTTCCCTTCGGTGATGGTGGCAATGCCGATCAGAAGAAAACTGTTGGTGATGACCTTTGAAGTGGCCTCTTCCCCGTTTTGCAAGGGGTCGAAGTAATTGGTCAGGCCGGAACGGAAAAGAAGCTCGTAGGCGAAAACTTCCTTGTTCCTTTTGAAGATAGGTTGTCGGGCAACGAAGATATTCGGTTCTGAGGCGTCCATGATTGTGATGATCTTCTCACAAACCGTTCATCAACGCAATTACCTTGTGATGTAATAAGGCATCCAGGACTTCGGCCATGGGCAACCCCACCACATTGGTATAGGAGCCGCTGATTTCCGGAACCAGGAAACACCCCTTCCCCTGAATCCCGTAAGCACCGGCCTTGTCCAGAGGCTCTCCGGTTCGGACATAAGCCCGGCACAGCTCCGGCGTGAGTGGTATGAACCGGACTTTGGTACAGACGGTTTTTGTACACAGTTCCCCTGTCGCCTGCCTGCAGAGAGAAAATCCGGTCCACACCTCATGCCAGCGGCCGGAAAGGAGCATGAGCATGGCACAGGCCTCGTCTTCATCTCCCGGCTTGCCTAGGATATCTCCATCCACCACAACCACGGTATCAGCGGCCAGCACCCAGGCATCTGGTTGATCAACAGCCTGACCCTTTTCCCGGGCCAGGCGAGCGACAAAATCAACAGGCTGCTCCCCGGCCTGCGAGGTTTCATCGATGTCCGTTACCAACACCTCAAAAACAAGTCCCAATTCGGCAAGGAAATCACGGCGCCGGGGCGAACCCGAGGCCAGAATGAGTCGTTCTTGTGTTCGGAAGGCTTCCATGCGGGCTCAAGCTCGGATGGAATAGCCACCGTCCACGACGATGGTCTGACCCTGAATCATGGCGGCCAGATCACTGCATAAAAACAGGGCGACATTTGCCACATCCTCGGGGGTGGTAAGCCGCCCAAGGGGTGTTCGTTGCAGAGCGCCATCGAGAATCTGTTCCCGGTTGGGGAATTTTTTTAAGGCCTCGGTATCCACGGCACCGGCGCTGATGGTATTGACATTGATCCCCATGGGCCCCAACTCTACGGCCAGGTGACGGACCAACGACTCAAGCGCGGCCTTGGAAGCGCCCACCGCCGTGTAATTCTCCACGGCTCTAACCGCGCCCATACTGGAAACCGCCATGATTCTGGCACCCTTGCTCATAAGCGGCACAGCCTGCTGGGTGAGGGAAAGCAGGGCCCGGGCGTTGATCTCCATAGCCCAATTCCAGTGCCGACTGCTCAGCTCAAGCGCAGGTTTCAGGACGCCGGAGGCCGCATTGCTGATGAGAAAATCAAGATGGCCGAACTCGCTTTTGATCAAGGCGAACATCCCCTTGAGATCATCGTCGTTGGCCACGTTGGCCTTGACTACCAAACACCGTGCCCCTTTCTCCTCAATAAGGCGGGCAGTGGCTTCAGCATCCTGCCGATGGCGCACATAGTTCACCACCAGATCAACCCCGTTTTCCGCAAGTCGCAAAGCGATCGCCTTACCGATCCCCCGTGAACTGCCGGTTACCAAGCCCACTTTTCCCTGAAGATTGTACATACCCCCTGCTCCTCTCTATAATATGGCTGCCCCTGTAAAGGGTTTAGTCAGTATAAACGTGCTGCCCACGATAAAATTTTCAGACAGGAAAGTAAAGAAGACTTTCCCGGAGTATCGGCGTCCGACACTCCGTGCCTTACCGAACCATGATCCTTTTCATCGCACCCCGCAAGAGCCTCCAGGGGTGAAAACTCACCGGCCTCAATCGGGCAGGTGCCAAAAATCCCTCTGCCGCGACCTCTTCCGGTCTGGCAAGCGGGAATGACAAATCAACGAACTTACTTCCGGCAATGTTGCGGCGATAGCATTCCCTCCACACGGGACTTGCTTTGGGAGGAAGGCCTAGCACGTCGAGCAAGGCCGAATCCACAGCCACAGGGTTCAACCCTCCCGCCAGCACATGCAAAGGAAAAGGCTCACCACCCACCGGGCCGTCCTTATGCATGGCCATCACCCCGTCTGCCAAGGTAATCCCGGCGGGCATCACACCAAGGAGATCAACCAGCATACCCTCGAACCGGTTGTCGATATCTCCATACCGGGCATGGAGCCAGGGTTTGCGAAACCCGACCACCGTTCCGAAATAATTCTTCACCGCCAGAGTCATATACAGCTGACCGTGCGCCTTGATCTTCGGCAGATTGACCATACAATCGCACTCGCCAACCGCCCGCGCCACTCCAACGGACAACCCGGAGGCGAGGCGAACCGGTTGCGGTGCCTCAAAATTAATCATGGTCACCGGCAAACCTTTGAGCGCCGTACTGATCCCACAGGCGGCCATGACGCTCAGGGCCGAACCGAAGGCCGGAGAATCACCGACCCGCACCGTGGCCCCCTGATCGACACACCACTCCGCCACAGCCGCGACAACCTCCGGGTGGGTGCAGGCCAAACTTTTATTCCGCACAGCAGAGACAAGATTAGGCTTGAGCAACACTCTGCTTCCTGCGGAAACCCTAAAACCAAGGGCGTCGCACAACGCCTGCACCGTATCTTTCAACAACTGACGGTCATACTGGCGGCAGGCCACCAGGCCAACCTCACATTCGCGAAGTTCCATGCCCCCTCCTGCCTGCCCCACGTGGTATAGCAAGCCACCGGCATAATGGCCTTTGCTTTTGACCAATACATCCCCCTATCCCTTGCCAATCATACATTTCCAGCATTCCTCGATGTTTTTTTGACGGTCAATCCGATTGCAGTCAAAATTATGACGAAAGATTTATGAGCATTCCTCCCTAAAAAAGGAAGTCCGTCCTGGCTATTATCCAGAAATACATTGAATTACCGATAATTTACATATACTGTTATACACAGTAAAAGCCTCGCGGCACAATGCTTGCTTTACAACCAAACCTAAAGAGAAGAGGCCGGATTTATCCGACCTTCCTTTTTCCTCGAGGAGACACAACCATGGCTGCTGAAAAAGACCCAGAGGTCACAGAGCAGGATCCTAAGAAAAAATCCAAGATGGGTTTTTTCATCATCCTTGGCGTAGGTATTCTCGTCCTCGGCGGAGGAGGTTTTTTCGCCTACACCAAATTTCTCGGCCATAAACCGGCGGTTGAAGAGGTTGCCAGTCAGGAAGCAAAAAAAGAACCCGCTGCTGTGATCGGGGAAATGCTGGTCATGGAACCCTTTGTCGTCAATCTGGCAGATCCGAAAGGCAAACGCTACCTCAAGGTCAAAATCGAGCTTGAGCTTGAGAGCAAGGAGGCCGTGGACAAGGCCACCAAAGCCACACCCAAACTGCGCGACATGGTCATCATGATGCTTACCAGTCTTGGCTTTGAAGAAGTCATGACCCCGGAGGGTAAAATCCGGGTCCGGGATGAGTTGCTTGAGCGTTTCAACGAGATCATGCGACCCGACCATATTAAAAATATTTATTTTACGGAATTTGTCGTGCAGTAGCCCCAGGCTTCTGCATCTAACGCGAAAACAGTCCACGACACCCAGCCAAACGCCATGGAACAGATTCTCAGCCAGGACGAGGTCGACGCGCTACTCAAGGGAATTTCCGGCGGCGAGATAGAAGAGCCGGAAGAACCCATAGATGCGGAAGCCCTTGGCTATCAGGCCTATGATTTTACCCGACAGGAAAGGATTGTCCAGGTCAAGATGCCGGCCATGGAGGCAATTTCCGATGCTTTCATGCGTGCGGTTCGCACCTCGCTTTCCACCACCCTGCGCCGGATTATCGACCTGACTTCCGCTCCCATCGAACTGGAGCGATTCGGGGCCTTTGTCCGCACCCTGCCTGTACCAAGCAGCCTGCAGATTTTCCGGATGGCGCCCTTTCGGGGCCATGCCCTCATTGTCCTTGAACCCAAGCTGGTCTTTACCCTGGTTGAAAACTTCCTGGGAGGCACCGGCACAAGAAACATCCGTATTGAGGGCCGCGACTTCACGGCCATCGAACAACGCCTCATCCGGCGGGTAGTCAATCTCCTGCTCAACGACCTGGAAAAGGCTTGGTATTCCCTGCAGCCCCTCAAGGTTCAGTACATCAGGAGCGAGATCAACCCGCAGTTCGCCAAAATCTGCCAGCCCGAAGATGTGGTGATTATCAGCCGCTACGATGTGGATATGGACCGAGCCGTTGGTAGCATCACGGTGTGCATTCCCATGAGCAACCTGGAGTCGGTCAAGGGCAAACTACTGACAACTTTTCAGCGGGAGCAGAGCGACGAGGATATCAGCATTAAGCGGGTTCTCACTGAAAACATCAAGAACATTCCTGTGGATTTCATTGTGAAACTGGGACGCGCCACTATTTCGGCAGGCGACGTCATGGAATTGGTGGTGGGCGACATCATTCAGCTGGAACGCCGTACCGACGATCTCCTTCCGGCCTATGTCGCCGGGGAACGAAAATACATGGGAACCCCTGGCGTGCATCGCGGCAGCAATGCGCTTCTCGTCAAGAAAAAGGTTCTTGATCCGAATCGGGAGTAGACCGTTACAGCACAATAATGTCGCACTCAGAACGAGATGAGCTACACCGTTATGAATAACGCCAGCGACAACGGCGCAAGGACCCTCAAACGAAAGTATCAGGAAGCAGAGAGGATATTTCGTAGCGAGTCCTAAACAGCACACGATTTTCTCTGCAAATGCCGCATGGCATGTGTCCCGGAGAAAATCACCGAAAAAGGAGAACGACCATGGCTGACGATCCGTTGGACGACGCCGGCACGAAGACTGAAACAGAGGGAGCCGGTGATGACTGGGCGGCCGCCCTGAGCGAGCATGAAGGTTCCGGTGGGGCGCAGGCCCCTGCTTTTGCCGAATTGGGCGGCAGTGTGAGCGGCGCAACCCCGGCCGGCAGCCAGAATCTTGATTTTCTGCTGGATATCCCCCTGAACGTCACCGTGGAATTGGGACGGACCAGCATGATCATCAACAAGATGCTGCAACTGACCCAAGGGTCGGTGGTCGAACTCGACAAAGCCGCCGGCGAACCGGTGGAAATCTTTGTCAACGACAAGCTGCTGGGCAAGGGCGAAGTGATCGTGGTCAACGAACGATTTGGTGTGCGGATCACGGAAATCATCAGCCAAGCGGACCGAATCAAAAACATCGGTTGAACATAAAAGCCTTCCGGACGACACCCGTGGGCAAGGGTGTGGACAAAACGATTATGAATATCCGGCAACCATCATCCACACAAGCTCCTTCCTGTGGCAAAACGCTGATCGCCTTAGGGGTAAGCCTGTTGTTTTACCTCTCTTGCCCGCTCATTCTTTTTGCCGCTGAACAGTTCGGAGGTGGAACCGGCGCGGGGGTACCCTCGATCCCCGCCGGCCTCACCGACAATCAGGAAACCCTCTCCCTGACCACGACCATCTTCAAGACCCTTGGCTCACTCATCATTGTGGTGGGCCTCATGCTCATCCTGCTGCTCTGGATCAGAAAAATGGGATTTGCCGGAACCAGTTCCGGACAGACAAACCTGATCACTGTTATCGACAGCCAGATGCTGGCCCCCAAAAAACAGGTGAGCGTTCTGGAAGTAGCCGGGACATATCTGGTGGTCGGGCTCAGCGAGCAGCAGATTACCCTGCTCACCACCCTTGACGCCAACGACGCCCTCAAAAACGCCACACATTCCCGAAAAACTTTCACCCCACTGCCACCCTCTTTTGCTTCCTTACTCAGCAAGGCTGCGCAAGGCATATCCAGCGTGAAACAAAAAAAAGAAGGATCTGCCAATGCGGAATAAGCCTTTTCCATCCTGGCCCATTCTCATCGGCCTGCTCGCAGGAATAATCCTCCTCTGGCCCGACGAAAGCAACGCCGTGACCCTGCCCACCCTGCAGATCGGCCTGGGAGAAGCCCAGAACCCCAAACAGGTTTCCGTCCTCATCGAGATACTGTTGCTGTTCACGGTACTGTCCATGGCTCCGGCCATCCTGTTGATGATGACCTCCTTCACCCGGCTGGTGATTGCCTTTTCTTTTCTGCGCCAGGCCCTCGGCACCCAACAGGTGCCGCCGACCCAGGTCCTGGTCGGTCTGGCTCTCTTCCTCACGGTATTCATCATGACCCCGGTTTTCAGCGAGGTCAACACCATCGCGGTCAAACCCTACATGGCCGAACAGATCAATGCGGAGCAAGCCCTGCAGGAGGCGGCAAAACCGGTGCGTGCCTTCATGTTCAAACAGACCAGGGAAAAAGACCTTGAACTCTTTCTCTCCCTGTCCAAAACCCCCAAACCGAAAAACAAGGACGAAGTCGCCACCGCCGTGCTCATCCCTTCCTTCATGATCAGCGAGCTTAAAACCGCCTTCACCATCGGCTTTGTCCTCTTTCTGCCCTTCCTGATCATCGACATGGTGGTGGCCAGCATTCTGCTGTCCATGGGCATGATGATGCTGCCTCCTGTTATGGTTTCCCTGCCCTTCAAGCTATTGCTCTTCGTGCTGGTGGACGGCTGGTATCTGATTGTTGGCTCACTGGTAAAAAGTTTTGGGGTGTGATCATGACTCCTTCTGAGGCCATTACTCTGACGCAAAATGCCGTGACCATGACCATGATTATCTCGGCACCGGTGCTGCTGGTCGCCATGGTGGTGGGTCTGATTATTTCCCTGTTTCAGGCCGTCACCCAAATCCAGGAAATGACCCTGACCTTTGTCCCCAAGATCGCCGCGGTCATGCTGACCATCCTTTTTATCTCCTCATGGATGATCTCCAAACTCGTTGATTACACCCATGATCTGATCGTCAGCATCCCGAACATCATCCACTGACGGAGACTTTTGCACTCATGCCCGAAGCCGCGCTGCTGAACTGGACTCTGACGCAGATCCTGGCCCTGGTCATTATCCTGACCAGGGTGGCGCCACTCCTGTTCTTCATGCCCGTTATCGGTTCGCCAAGCGTACCGGCCCAAGTCAAGATCCTGCTGGCCCTGATGGTCGCGCTGGTCCTGCTACCGGTAGTCCGAGTTGACACGCGTTTGCTGGCCGGCGCCCCCTTAGGTTTCGCCATGCTCGTTCTTACCGAAGTGATACTGGGCGCCACCCTGGCTGTCTTTGCCCGGTGTGTTTTTGCGGCGGTTGAAGTCGCCGGGCAGATGGTCGGCATTCAGATGGGTTTGGGAATGGCCGGGGTCATGGATCCGCAGTTGGGCAGCCAGGTCTCACCAATCGGCATGCTCTGGAATCTCACCGCCATTCTCATCTTCTTAGGCATAAACGGCCATCACATGTTTTTCTCCACCCTGGTGGAGAGCTTCGACTGGATAAGACCCGGAACCCTCAACCTGACCCAGGCCACCTTCGACGGACTCATGCAAGGGGCTTCGCAGATGTTCGTCCTCGCAGTCAAGATCATGGCCCCTGCGGGCGCCGCCCTGTTCTTCTCCCATGTGGCCATGGGCATCATCGCCAAAACCGTGCCCCAAATCCCGATCATGATCGTTGGCCTGCCAATGAACATTGCCGTCGGCTTTATCTTTGTCGGCTTATCCCTTGGATATTTTCTGCCGCTGATGGTCACCCATTTCGAAACGCTGGCCCGGCTTTTGCCCAAGCTGGCCATGGGCATGGGGGGCTAAAAAATGGCCGAAGAATCCTCCGGTCAGGAGAAAAGCGAAGCCCCCACCTCCCGCCGCATCCAGGAGGCCAGAAAAAAGGGCGATGTCGCCAAGAGCATGGAGATACCTTCCGCTGCGGTGCTGCTCGCCGGCCTGCTCACCCTGTATGCTGCAAGCGATTTCATGCTGGAGCGCTTCCTTCTTCTGCTCAGGCATTACCTCGGTAACCTGCATACCTTTCAGATCACTCCAGGCAACATGCCCGCACTCACACGGGAAAGCATGTTCGAAACAGTGATCATCGTCGCCCCGCTCATGGCGGTAATCTTCATCGTGGCTCTGGCCTCCAACTATGCTCAGGTCGGCGTCCTGTTTACTACGGAAAAACTGACGCCAAAATTCGACAAGATCGACCCGTTCCAGGGACTTAAAAGGCTCTTTTCCAAGCAGACCCTGGCCAACGTGGTGAAGTCCATTGCCAAGCTGGTGATCATCTGTTACGTCTCGTACACGGAGGTAATGAAAGCGCTGCCCGGCATCCTGCCGCTCATGGATCAGGAACCCATGGTCATTCTTGCCTTCATGAGCAAAGTCGCCTTTTGGATTTTTCTGAAATCGGCTTTGATCATCGCGGTGCTCGCCGCCATGGATTATGCCTTTCAGCGTTGGCAGTTCTTGGAAAAGATGAAGATGACCAAGCAGGAAATCAAGGACGAAGCAAAACAGACCGAGGGCGACCCGCATGTCAAAGGGCGCATCCGTTCAATCCAGATGCAGATGGCCCGGCAACGCATGATGTCCGAGGTGCCCAAGGCCGACGTGGTGATCACCAACCCCACCCATCTGGCCATTGCTCTTCGCTACGATGCGCTTGCCATGGCGGCGCCCATGGTGCTGGCCAAGGGCGCCGGGGTTATCGCCCAGAAAATAAGGGAGATCGCCAAGGAACATTCCATTCCTCTGGTCGAGGACAAACCTCTGGCCCAGGCCCTGTACAAAACCACGGGCCTCAATGAAACCATCCCGGAAAACCTGTTCCAGACCGTGGCCGAGGTTCTTGCCTATGTTTACAACATCAAGCGGAAAAGAGCCTGACAACAATGAATAATGCTCCGTTCCAACTGTACCGTGAATCACGCGGGATATTGCACAAATCCAGCCATGGATTTGTGCAATATCCCGCTGCCCTAATCACCAGCACAATTGCGGGTCCGTTACACCATGGCAGATGACACCGGCGCCACAACAGGACTGAAAGCAGT
>VMSS01000195.1 GCA_013791995.1 Desulfurivibrio sp.
CACCATCAAGATGATCCAGAACGTGTTGATCGGGATTATCGCCTTTGCTGTGGCTGTTTACTGGTGCGCCAAGGTGGAATGCGCCCCTGACCAGAAGGTCAGCCCCATGGAAATCTGGTACCGTTTCCCAAAATTCGTTCTGGGGTTCATCGGCGCCTCGATAATTTTTTCCATCATCTTTACCAGCATGGGCGGGGCGGGCGAGGTAATGCTCGATCAGGGCGTCCTGCGCGGGCTTAGTCGGCCATGCCGCGAATGGTTCTTTATTCTGGCTTTTGCCAGCATCGGGCTGTCGTCTGATTTTCGGGAAATGGCCCACCATTTCAAGGGCGGCAAGCCGGCCATTCTGTATGTCTGCGGTCAGAGTCTCAATCTGGTGCTGACCCTGCTTGCGGCGTATGTCATGTTCTTCCTGGTGTTCCCGAACATAACCGCTGGTCTGTAAAATACGAGGATCTGGAAGGGGCAAGGGGCTGGAAACCCTTTTGCCCCTTGTTTGATAGCTGAGGAGTCACAGATGGTAAAGCAATGGTGCAGACTGGTGCTGGGGCTAGGGGCATTGGGGCTGGCAATGTTCCTGGTTCTGCCCTGGCTCCAGACGCTGCCCGGCATTCGCCCGGTCATGGATGTCATTGCCGAAGAGGACATTGATGCCAATGTCTATTTCTATACCGGTTCCGAAGAAGTCGCCCGGGCGGAACGCCATGTCCGCCAGGTGCTGCGGAACATCGAACACGCCCCGCAGTCTGCCCCGTCTCAACCGTAAAATTTCTTCAACTCGGCCTGCCTGAGCGCTCGGGCGGTTTTTTCCATCTTCTGCACTGTTTCCCTGCCTTCCGGGTTTTCGTGGAAAGCCGCGATCACCGCCTGGTTGACATCGCCTTCCGTTGCCTGCAGCCGTTCCAGAAAAGCCAGATAATCAGCCTTGGTCGGATAGACGCTTGTGAGCAGGCTTGCGTAATCGGGACCGTCGGCGGCGAGCAGCAAGCGGTAATGCTCGTCCAGCAGCGCCACTTCCGCCTGCTGACCGGTCTTGACCGCAGCCACCGGGGGCGTGGCTTCGTCTCGACACTCGGTTTCGGTTTCCGCCGAAGTCGGCGGCCGGTCGCTGCGGAGCGTTGCCATGGCAAGGTCCAGCGCGGCCTGTTTCGTCCGCATAAAGCCATCGGCAAAGGCGGGGACATCGGTTTTATATCGCTGCACCTGATACATGTAATAGACGAACAAGAAGGGCAGCAGAACCATCCAGACGGAAACCGCGGGTTTGCTGATCATCCCGTTGGCCACCCGAAAGGAGAACTGCTGTTCGTATTTCCGGATCAGCTCGAATTTTTCTGCCAGAACAGCCTGATTCATCGTTTGTATTCTCTCGTTGCGGGAAGGTGTTAGGGGCATGAGACGTATCTGTTCAAGATATCTTTATTGCCCGGCCGGGTCAAACAAAAATCAGCAGGAAGGGTATCGTTGTTGCTCCGTGCGATTCTTGCCCGTATACTGAATGCTGGACAGCCCGACATAACCCTCGGTTGTCCAAGGTCGGGAGAGTCCGGCCCTGAGAAAAAGGAGAAAACGCATCATGGTGCAAGAGAATATTTTTTCGCTGTTGGACCGCACCGGCCCATTTGCCACAGGGGATCATCCTCCGGTTCTGACGCAATTTTCCGGGGAGGCGCGGCTTTTTGCCCGAGGTTTGGCCGAGGCCGGAATGGCCACCCGCTACCGGATTCTGCGCAACCAGATCTTCGAGTTTCTCGATGTTCGCTCCTTTCGCGAGATACAGGCGATCATTGCTGATCCGGCCCGGCGGAAGATGGTCAACGAGCGGGCCTATCGGCTGCTGGGCAACATGTTCGGCATCGAGGGCAATGCCCGGGAGGTGATCCTGCGGGTCAACACCTATTCCCGGACTGCGGACGGAGTGATCAACTACCTCAAGGGGAAGGTGCTGGCAAACTACGCCTCCTACATCGAGATGACCAACGAGATCGACTCCTGCAAGAGCCCGGTGGATCTGATGCTCATCCTCTTTGACGACCGCTATCACAAGAAGGCGCGGTTCGAGGCCAAGCGTAAGCTGATCCTCATGAACCTTGCCGCTTCCATCGATCAGCGCGAGCGGGAAACCGAGGTGGAGGGAAAATTCGGCCAGTTTCTCGGGTTTTTGAATGAGCATGTATGGAGCAAGAAAAACAGAATCGGCGAGCTGGAGATTGTCTATCTCTTAAGCGACCATGATCTGGCGACCTTTGCCTGCACCAAGGTTTCCATCATCAGTCGGGAGCAGGCCCGGGGTATAAAAAGCAAGGCAAACCAGAAGCTCACCCTGATCAAGCGGAGACGTTTCCAGGCCAACGGGGCCGAGGTGCCGATCTATGTTTCCATCCGCAAGAAACAGTCCGAGGCCAAGGTGCTGAAGCTCCTGCGCAAGGGCGAGGAAAATCCGGCCGTGGCGGTGGATGACGAGTTGGGCCTCATGGGGGTAGTGGACTCGGTGGCCGAGGTCAAGAGTTTCCAGCGCCACCTGACCCAGAGCGCCACCCGGGCAGGATCTTTGATGACACTTGAGGAAGTGACCGACACCCTTTCCGGCGGCCCGCATCAGAGCGGCAGCATCGGCAGCTCCCCCAAGACCCAGATGTTCAAGTTTTTTGCCAGGATGGGAGGGATGCGCGTTGAGTTCATCGTCCACACCAACCGCTCGTACCTCAATTACATGTATGAGCGGGAGGTGTCCCACGACGAGTATGAGGTGAAGCGGATCTTCGACTCCGGGGTGGCGGAGTTGCTGTTTCCCCAGGATATCTATGAGATCGATATCACCGAGAAAAAGGAGTCTGTGATTCGCTGGTTCAGGAAGCGGATCGAGGAGTTCTGAGCTGATTGCTCACGCAATCAGCGCCCCGGGAGGTGAGAAATTTCTTAACC
>VMSS01000028.1 GCA_013791995.1 Desulfurivibrio sp.
GATCAGCGGAATCTGCGGGCCAACGGTGATCATCACGTGAGCCTTGTCCTTGATGGCCGCATCAAACTCCCAACAGCTCGGCCGCCAGCGACAGGGGCGGATAGCACCGAGGATCAGATCCTTATGGTGCAGCTGTTCCCTGAGGTGCTCCACAAGGTTTTGGTCTTCAAACTGGTCCGCCGAGGTGATATCGCTGTCCAGAAGAAAATGGACCATATCCTCCCAGAGATTGATGCGGGTCAGGTACTCTATGATCTTCTGGTAGCCGGCAAGATTTTTCAGCAACCCAATGAGGTCCTCGCCCGCCATCTTCTCCTTGCTCGCTCCCACCGTCACCTGGACACTGGTGCTGGCCTGGGCGAACAAGTACTGGTTGAGCTCGTTTTCGTCGGAAAAATACTGTTCCTTCTTGCCGCGACCCAAGCGAAACAGGGGAGGCTGGCCGATGTAGATGTTGCCGTTTTCCACCAGGGGCAGCATCTGCCGGTAGAAAAAGGTGAGCAACAGGGTGCGGATATGGGCACCGTCCACGTCGGCATCGGTCATGATGATGATTTTGTGGTACCGGAGTTTGTCCAGGTCGAACTCGTCGCGACCGATTCCGGTGCCCAGCGCGGAGATGATCTGTTTTATTTCCTCACTGGAGAGGATTTTGTCGAATCGGGCCTTTTCCACGTTCATGATCTTGCCGCGCAGGGGGAGAATGGCCTGCACGGAGCGATCCCGTCCCTGTTTGGCCGAACCGCCGGCGGAATCGCCCTCCACAAGGAATATCTCTCTGGCCTTGGGATCCTTGGACTGACATTCCGCCAGTTTTCCCGCCATCAGCAGATCGAGGCCGGAGCCTTTCTTGCGGGAGAGTTCCTTGGCGCGCCGGGCCGCTTCGCGGGCACGGGCCGCATCCACCACCTTGGTGAGAATCTTTCTGGCGATCTGCGGGTTCTGCTCCAAATAGATGGAAAGCTTTTCGTGACAGACCGCTTCGACGATGGATTTGACCTCGCTGTTACCCAGCTTGGTCTTGGTCTGCCCTTCGAACTGCGGGTCGGGAACGCGGACTGAAACCACGCAGGTCAACCCCTCGCGCACATCATCCCCGCCCATTTTTTCCTTCATGTTCTTGGGCACCACGTCGTCGCTGGCATACTTGTTTATACACCGCGTCAACGCCCCCCGGAACCCGGCGACATGGGTGCCGCCTTCCTTGGTGTTGATATTGTTGACAAAAGAGAACAACCGCTCGGAGTAGCCGTCGAAATACTGAAAAGCTACCTCCACCTGAACATTATCCCGCTCTCCGTAAATAAAGACCGGCTCGGGATGGATGTGGGTCCTGTTGCGATTGAGATATTCGATATAGGAATTAATCCCGCCTTCGAAGTGAAAGATA
This sequence comes from Desulfurivibrio sp., assembly GCA_013791995.1. Classification (GTDB taxonomy): domain Bacteria; phylum Desulfobacterota; class Desulfobulbia; order Desulfobulbales; family Desulfurivibrionaceae; genus Thiovibrio. The sequence continues at coordinate 1,391 of VMSS01000028.1, forward strand.
TCCTCGGCCCCGGTCCGCTCGTCGTGGAGGAGAATCTTGACCTCCTTGTTCAAAAAAGCCACTTCCCGCATGCGGGCCTGGATGATGTCGTATTTAAACTCCGTGGTTTCCTTGAATATCTCCGGGTCGGGCATAAAGGTGATCTTGGTGCCGGTCTTATCCGACTCGCCGAAGGTTTCCATGTCGCCCTGGCGAATCCCAAGGTGGTAGGTTTGACGATGGATCTTGCCGTTTCTTTTTACCTCGGCCGTGGCCCATTTACTCAGGGCGTTTACCACCGAAACACCAACGCCGTGCAAACCGCCGGAAACCTTGTAGGTGTCGTGGTCGAACTTGCCGCCGGCATGCAGGGTGCACATTACCAATTCCAAGGCAGACATCCCTTCTTCGTGCGTCTCCACCGGGATGCCGCGCCCGTTATCCTCTACGCTGCAACTGCCGTCTCGGTGAAAAATAACTTTGATGTCTGTGCAATGCCCGGCCAGGGCCTCGTCGATACTGTTGTCCACCACCTCATAAATAAGATGGTGCAGACCCTCTTCCGCCGTGTTGCCAATATACATGGCCGGCCGCATCCGGACGCCTTCAAGGCCGGAAAGAACCTTGATCTGATCCGCTCCGTAGTTTTTCTGTCCTTCAGTCAAAGTGTAAGCCCTCTTCTAATTTTTCTAAAAATTATATAAACGTGTGGATGTATATAACTATATTTTCATTGGCATTATTATACTTATAAAACCAGGGTCATCATCGCCTTTAATCATACAAGGGCTTTCTTCTGAACTAATATAAGCCTTAATGGTATCGCTGGACATAACCTGCATTGATTCAACAAAATATTTTCCGTTAAAACCAAGTTTTAAAGGAGAATCATCATAATTTATGGTTATTTCATCCTTTGCACTGCCAATATCCGTACTTTGTGATGATAGTATGAGTTTGTTTGGTTTTATATTAAATTGAACAGCATTATAACGGTCTTCAGTAAAAAGATTCATTTTTTTCATAGAATTCATAAATTGAATTCTATTCAATTCAATATATTTTTCTTTATTAATTATATTTATAATATTTTTATAATCTGGGAAATCACCGTTCATCAAACGTACAACAATTATTGAATTATCTGTTTTTATAACTGCTTGTTTTTCTTCAAATGATATTTTTATCTCTGCTGATCCTTCCGTGAATTTCCTTATTTCCTGCATACCCTTACGGGGAATAAGAATAATCTTCTCCATATTCAACCCGCTTAAATCGCTTTCAACGGTTGTTTCGCACAAGGAAAGCCGGTGTCCGTCCGAAGAAACCATACGGAGCATATTTTTCCCGTCTGAAATATCCTTTTCAACCAGAACACCGGTGAGGTTGAATTGGGATTCTCCTTCCTGGGCAACGGAAAAAATCGTTTTATCGATGAGGTCTTTAATTCTGTCACTTGCCAGGGTGACGAGATTTTTTTCGTCGTATTCCGGAAAAGCAGGGTATTCCTCACTTGGCATACCTGCCAGTTTATAATCCGTTGAATCCGCGCTTATTTTTGCCCAATTATTTTCTAGAATTTCTACATGAACTTGATCCGCTCCGGATTCTCGTACTATTTCAAAAAGTTTTTTGGCTGGAAGGGTGATAGTCCCCGGAGAAAGTATTTCCGCAGGAAGACTGTTTCGAATACCTATTTCAAGATCCGTGGCAGTCAAAAGCAAAGAATCTGTCTTGGATTCGATCAGGATGTTGGAGAGAATAGCAATATTTCCTTTTTTCCCGGTTACGTTTTGCAGGGAAGCAAGGCCATTCAGAAAATCAGTGCGGGAGATATTAAAAATAAGGGACATAATGGGCACCCCAGACAGTAGTAGTAGTTTTATATGTTTTTAAAAGATTATGGTTATTAGGGCTGTTGATATGTTTATAAAGAAAATAACCTCCCGAATATTTTATATATTTTTTCGGATGAAACAGACTGAAAAAAACAGGAAAAAATAAAAAAACAAGTTATCAACAAGTTTTAAAAACAGAGTAAACAGTTTCTTCGGATACAGGGTTGAGAAGGTGTTGAAAACTTGTGTGTTTGCATGCCCGGCAGATCAAGAGAATAAATCCTCTTTAATGACTTGTTTTTATTACGTAAAATTATGTTCAACACAAAAGGACTTTATTTTGAAAAAATAACTACAAAAAGATAGTGTAAAATCCAAAAAAATTCAATGATAATAAATAAAAAGATACTGTATTATGGCAATTTTCAAGCCGCCCGAAGGGAGTATTTTATAAGGGTGGACCAGAGAAAGAAGGATAATTTCTAGCTACATGGAAAATATTAAAAATAAACTTATTATTTCAAGATGTTATGAAATATTTTCTCAGGCTATTCATACCCGGACTTTTCCCGGGGCGGCCATGGCTGTTGCTGTGGGGAATCCGGAAAAGCGGGAAAGGATAATACAAACATACGGACACACCGCATACGATGAGAAAAACCCGGTTGATGGGGATACGGTGTACGACCTTGCCTCGTTGACAAAACCGCTGGCCACAACCCTGGCAATTCTTTCTTTACTGAAAGAGGGTTCAATACAACTCACCACCCGTGTCTCGGATATCTTTCCCCAAACAAAAAAAACGTTTTTGCACAGGACATCCATCAAGGATCTTCTCTGCCATTCCGCAGGGTTTGCGGCCCATCAACCCTATTATCTGAAATTGTCCGGACAGGCGGAAGATACACGAAACGAAACGCTTCTTGAGTTGCTTGCTGCAGAATCATTGGCTTACGAGCCCGGCAGCATGTCAATATACAGCGATCTCGGTTTCATACTCCTCGGCCTGATCATCGAAAAGACAAGCAATATGGATTTGGTGCGTTTTTTCAGGGAAAAGTTAGCCAGGTCGCTGGGGATAGAGGATACAATATTTTATAGAAAGATAGGCACAGGGGAAAGAAGAGAGACCCAAAAAAGAAGCTATGCGCCCACCGAACAATGCCCCATTCGTAAAAAACAACTCTGCGGCGAGGTGAGCGATGAAAACGCCTATGCCCTGGGTGGGGCGGCTGGTCATGCCGGTCTGTTCGGCACCATAGAGGGGGTGCTGGAGATGGGGGTGCATCTGCTGGATCAATGGCAAGGGAGGGAAGAGCATCCCAGCTATCAGGCACGTGATCTGCAGCGATTTTTAATCAGGCAGGACATTCCGGGCTCCACCTGGGCCCTTGGTTTTGATACGCCCTCGCGTACAGGCTCAAGTGGGGGAAGGTATCTGGCACCGACCAGCGTGGGCCATCTCGGCTTTACCGGAACCTCTTTCTGGATAGATCCGACCCGTGATCTGGTCATGGTTCTCCTGAGCAACCGGGTCCATCCCAGCCGGGAGAACAGCCGGATCAAACAGTTCCGGCCCCTTTTTCATGATACGGTTATGGAGAGCCTTGGGTTGGTCTGACAAATTCGCTTTTTTACCGGTGTTCGGGATACAACCGCAGGATATCCTCTTCGTGGGCAGCCATGACCCCGCGCTCTGTTATCAATCCGGTTATCAGACGGGCAGGGGTGACATCAAAGCCATAGTTCGCCGTGGCCGTATCCGGCGGGGCAATACCAATGGTGGCCATCTCAGCCGCCTCGCTCAACCCCCGGATATGGGTGATTTCCTCACCGCTTCGTTGTTCAATAGGTATTTCGGTAAGTCCGTCCCGAATCGTCCAGTCAAAAGTGGAAGAAGGCAGGGCCACATAAAAGGGTACTTGGTTGTCGTGCGCTGCCAGGGCTTTGAGATAGGTGCCGATCTTGTTGGCCACATCGCCGCAGCGGGTAGTGCGGTCCGTGCCGACGATAACCATATCCACCAGCCCATGCTGCATCAAATGGCCGCCGGTATTGTCGGCGATCAGGGTGTGATCCACCCCTTCCTCTTTCAGTTCCCAGGCGGTGAGTTTGGCCCCCTGCAGCCATGGGCGGGTTTCATCCACCCAGACATGCACCTTGATTCCTTCGGCATGGGCGGCGTAGATTGGGGCAGTGGCGGATCCATAATCCACAAAAGCCAGCCAGCCCGCGTTGCAGTGGGTGAGAATATTCACCGGCGCGCCGTTTTTTTTCCGGCTGAGTTCGGCAATGATCTCCTTGCCGTGCTCCCCGATCCTCCGGCAAAATTCCGCGTCCTCATCGGCGATTTCACGGGCAACATCAAAAGCCCTGGCCCGTTTTTTCTCAAGGGTGTTTTCCTGCGCAATGGCGGTAAGTTGGCGCTTCACAGCCCAGGCAAGATTCCCGGCTGTGGGCCGGGTTTGCACCAGATCGTCAGCCGCCTGCTGCATAAAGGCGGCAAAGTCTTGATCCGGGGCGGTCCGGGCGGCAAGGTACATGCCGAATCCGGCGGTGGCGCCAATGAGCCCGGCGCCGCGCACATGCATTTCCCGGATGGCGGCACATACCTCGTTAACCGTGCGCAGCTCCTCGATCACAAAGCGGTGGGGCAGATGGCGCTGGTCGATAATCTTGATAACGGCCTGGTCTGTATCAGACGGCCAGATGGTTCTATACGGTGTTCCGGCAACGTGCATGTTCGGCCTATGGAATCAGAGAAAAAAAGTGAAAAGATAATATGATATGAGACCCATACCAAAAGTCGCGTAGATAAGCAGTCAGGACGGACAGTCGCTCTCCCGCTGTTTTTTCAACATGAAGGCAAAGGTCAGACCGGCAACAACAAGGGCGCCGAAGCCGGCAAGGGTGTGCAGGTTCATGGGCATTTATCCTCCGTTATTTGTGATCACAGGGTAAACCGGAAAATTTCTGCTGCCAAGGATTTAGTAACTGTAACAAGTTCCGTAAAAAAGAAAAAAGATGGGCTTTGCGCCCCGGAATTATAACTATTCAGCAGCAAAGCGTGCCAATCGTCAGCAGAAGTGCCGACAAATAGACCTGTGAGCAATAGCGCCGCTATGTGAACAGGTCTATGACAGCTAAGCGAGCACCGCGAGACTGCGAAGCAGATGCGGTGCTGCTGAATATTTATTAGTAATCTTCCTTGACCCTGGCCAACGTCAACACCATCACTTCCGCAGCCCCTGCTTTTTTTAAAACCCTGGCGCATTCGTTCACCGTAGTGCCGGTGGTGAACACATCATCGACGACAAGGACTTTTTTCCCGGCAACCGTGTGGGGCTTGGCAACGTAAAAAGCGTTTTTCAGATTGGTGCGCCGGGCAGCCCCGTTGAAATTGGTTTGCGGCTCGGTCGGCCTGGAGCGAACGAGAAGGTTGGTCGCAATGCGCCGGTCTTTCGGGAAAAAGGCGCGGGCCAGGAGCAGCGCCTGGTTAAAGCCGCGCTCCCTCAGCCGCTTCGGATGCAGCGGCACAGGCACGATCCAGTCCGCTCCATCTACCTCGGCCAGTTGGGGCAGGTTTTTGGCAAATGCGGCAAAACTCGGCAGGCAGGCTGTCTTCCCCTGATACTTGAACCGGTGGACCACCTCTTTGAGCGGATCTTCATAGAGAAAGAGCGCCCTGGCCCGGCTAAAATGCCTTGGGGTGGCGAGACAAACCCCGCAATGATGGTCGTTGCCCGGCGCCACGAGATAGACCCTTCCGCAACATGGGCAGAGCGGACTCTGGATGGTGTGGAGCCTCTCGCAACAGTCCGGGCAGAACAGCAGGTCTGTCGACGGACCCAGAGGCTTATCGCAGGCAAGACAGAACGAGGGCAGCAGGAGATCAAGGAGGGATTTAAGAAAAACCAGCATGCTCGGCCAGGAATTTTTTCAGCACCAGAAGGCCGTCAGGGGTAAATTTTTCTGATTCGGCAAGGGAATGCACTGCATCCACCCCGAGAAAAAATCCATCCTCAACCTCTTCCGGTTGGAGAACAAACGGACCATCGGTTACACAGGAAAACACTCTCCCCCAGACCCTGTTGTTATCGGCCTCATGGTAAAAATCGAAATGGCTGGAAAGCGGTACTTTATGCACGCCCAGCTCTTCGGCCAGTTCGCGTTTTGCGGAAAGCTCGTAGGATTCTCCGGCCAGAACCACGCCGCCGGTAGCGACATCAAGGTAGCCGGGGTATACATCCTTGGTCATGGTTCGTTTCTGGACGAATATTTCCCGCTTTCGGTTAAACACCAGGATGTAGCAAGCCCGGTGGATGAGGCCTCCTTCCCGCATCACCCTTCTGGGCACATGCGCTACCTCGTGGTTGTGTTCATCAACGATCAGGACGATTTCATCTCCGGGATTCATTTTTCAGGGACTCCATTTCACCGCGTTGCAAAAAAAATAAGCCGTTGTTTAAAAATCACGGTATCATTGTGATAATACAGTGATTAGCAACAATGCATTGAGGTGTTGCTAACAACGAAGGACATTTCCTAACGGCTCCGAATCTTTTATACCACGAAAAGTAAGGGTGGGGCAGGGAAGATCGCATTCCCGTTGCCGGATCAGCCCATATTACAAAGGACACAACGGTCATGGAAAAAAAATTCCAGTTTTCTCTCAGTTATCTGTTCATCGCCCTGGCCATCTTCATCCTTCTCCAGAACTGGCTTTCGCCGAAGATCAACAATGTTTCCTACAGCCAGTTCAAGAGCTATGTGGCGGAAAAGAAGATCAATTCCGTGGTCATCTCTTCAACCCTGCTCAAGGGGTATGAAAAGGTTGAGACGGATATGAAGGAGCCCATGTTTCCCAAGGCTCTCCATGTGACCCCGCGGATTGATGATCGCAACCTTGTGGATTTTTTGGAAAAACATGGAGTAGACATC
>VMSS01000269.1 GCA_013791995.1 Desulfurivibrio sp.
ACGGAATATCAATTGGTTAAAAAAATCCGTTCGTCCTGAGCCTGTCGAAGGACGGTTGTTACGAGGCCATCACCTTTAGATTGTCGGCTATCAGCTTCATTTTTGAATGTGCGCCAGCAGGCTGGTGCTTTCCATCTCAGCGGGGATGGGCAACCCCATCAGCTCGAGGATGGTGGGGGCGATGTTGGTGAGGGAGCCGCCGTCTTTAAGGCCAAGGCCGGGTTGGGCGCCCAACATGATCAGGGGCACCGGGTTAGTAGAATGCGCCGTCACCGGGCCACCGGTCTTTTTATTGATCATGACCTCGGCATTGCCGTGGTCCGCAGTGATGAGCACCACCCCGCCAAGTTCGGTGAAACGATCCACCACCTGAACGATGCACCGGTCCACGGTCTCCACTGCAGTGATGGCCGCAGCCATGATCCCGCTATGCCCCACCATGTCGCAGTTTGCGAAGTTGAGCACCACCAGGCTATAAGGGTTGTCCGCAAGTCGGCGCAGCAACTCCTCGGTCACCTCGCCCGCGCTCATCTCCGGTTTCAGGTCATAGGTGGCCACTTCGCGGGGGGATGGGAGCAACGCCCTGTCTTCCAGAGGATATGGGGCTTCGCGACCACCATTAAAAAAGTAGGTAACGTGGGCGTATTTTTCCGTCTCGGCGATGCGTAGCTGCCTTAAGCCGTGGGCGCTGACTTCTTCCCCCAGGATATGGGTGAGAGCCACCGGCGGAAAGGCCACGGCTAAGCCAAAATCCTTCTCATACACGGTAAAGGTGAGATAGTCGCCCAACTGGGGACGGTGCGCGATGGGGAAACCGGAAAATTCTTGGTCAATAAAGACATGGGTCATCTGCCGGGACCGGTCGGCCCGGAAGTTGAAGAAGATAACCGAATCCCCATCGTTAATGGTACCCACCGGTTGCCCGTTGTTCATGATAACCGTGGGCTTGATGAACTCATCGTTTTCGCCGCGCCCATAGGCCGCAGTCATTGCCTCGCTGGCGTCGGTGGCTGTGTACTGGCCCAAGCCATCCACCATGGCCTGCCAGGCCAAGGAAACCCTGTCCCAGCGGTTGTCGCGGTCCATGGCATAATAGCGGCCGCAAACAGAAGCGACCTGACCCACACCGATCCTGGCAATGGCCTCGGCAAGCTCGGCCATGTATCCGGCTCCGCTCTGGGGCGGGGTGTCGCGGCCATCCATGAAGGCGTGGACATACACCTTGGCAAGCCCGATTTTTTTAGCCATTTCCAGCAAGGCAATCAGGTGGCGGATATGGCTGTGCACTCCGCCGTCGGAAACAAGGCCAAGAAGATGCACCGCTGTGCCCTGATCGGCAGCACGTCCGAAAACCCCGGCCAGCGCTTCATTTTTAAAAAAATCCCCGGTTTCAATGGCCCGGTTGATTCGGGTGAAATCCTGGTAGACAATACGACCGGCACCGATATTGAGATGCCTAACCTCGGCATTGCCCATCTGCCCTTCCGGCAGAGCGACCGCGCCATTATGGGCAACCAAGGTCGTGGTGGGCTGATTGGCCTGCCAGCGGTCCATATTGGGCGTACGGGCAAGATGGATCGCATTGCCCTCCCACGGTTCCCCAATCCCCCAGCCATCAAGAATGGCCAGTAATACCGGCGTAATCTCCTTCATCGCTCCTCCAGAGCCCAACTGCCTGTTCAGGATGCTGCTTCCGGCTCTATCTCAACCCTGGGGGCGTCGTGCCACAGACCTTCAATATCATAAAAGCTGCGGTCTTCGTTGTAAAAGATATGCACGATCACATCGTTATAATCGAGCAGCACCCAATGCCCCTCGTTGAGACCCTCGGTGTTGCCATCCTTGACGTTTTTATGCCGCAAAGCCGCATCCACCGCCTGGGCCAAACCCTGCACATGCCTGGTAGAACGCCCGCTCATGATAACAAAAAAATCGGTAAATGAAGACAGGTCCCGCATATCAAGAACGACCAGGTCCTCCGCTTTTTTATCCAGGGCTGCCAGGGCAGCAAAACGGGCCAGCTCCAGACTTGACACATCCTGAAAATCCTTATGGACCTTTTTCATTATGACTCCTTGTTGGGATAGCTTCCCCATTGTTCGCCATGAACAAAATGGGAGCGCTATCATACTACAACAACGGGCAATCTAGCAACCGGTTAGTTCTGTAAGCGATCACAGGGCGGCGCATCTGCTTCGGAGTCTCACCTCGCTCGCACACCTGTTATCGGCCTGTCCACATATCCGGTGTAAAACGGATATACCTCTATCGCGCATCTGCCCCGCCCTGTAACCGCTTACAAATCATATGGTCGCGGGTCTTCGCCTCATTCCTTGCCTCGTGACCACTTGCATAGTCCTCCTCTGCTGGCAATGGTTGTCGATTGAGAAGCGCTGTGTTAGATTGTTGTACCTTTTTACCCTGACAACCCAGCTTGAGGAATAACAATGCGAGACAGGATTCTGGCGGCCCTGGCAAAGATTCGCCCAACATTACAGGCAGACGGAGGCGATGTGGCCCTGGTTGATGTAAGCAAAGACGGGGTGGTCACGGTCCAACTGACCGGAGCCTGCAAGGAATGCCCCATGTCCAGGAATACACTCAAAAACGGGATTGAAAAATTCTTACAAGGCGAGGTTCCCGAGGTGCGTTCTGTGGAATCGGTTTGACCTGAACAGGCTGCTACTTATGATACCCGGTTCCGGCCTTGATGGAAAACGCCCGATACAGTTGTTCAAGCACCAGCAGACGAGCCATCTCGTGGGTAAAAGTCATCCGCGAGAGCGACAACACATAATCCGCCCGCTGTACAAGCTCCGCTGCAAGCCCAGTGGGGCCGCCGATCAAAAAGGCAATCTCCCGCACCCCCTGATCCTCCCAGCGACTGAGCAAGTCAGCCAGTTCTTCCGAGCTGAGCTGTTTGCCTGCCGGAGCAAGGGCGACAATCCTTGCCGATAGCGGTATGCTGCCCAGAAGTATCTGCCCTTCCTCGTTTTGCTGCCGCGCGGTGTCTTCCTTGGCCGCGTTTTTCTTTTCCTTCAACACCGGCAGCTCAAGTTGGGCAAAGCGCCTGAGCCGGACACCAAAATCATCGATTCCGGCGGCAAGATACTGCTCCTTGGTTTTACCCAGAAGCGGAAGAATAATCTTCACCGCCTTTTCCCCTATTTGCCTTGCTGCTGCTTAAGGATCTCCGCGAGTCGGGAGCGAAATTCCTGATAGCCGATCTCTCCTTTAATTCCGGGACATGACTGCCTGATGGCCTCGAAATTGTTCTGATCGCTGAGCATGCTCGGATGCAAGGGCCATTGGCTGCACCGCCACGGCTTGCCGGAATGCACCGTGCATCCTTCATTGAAAAAGATACAGTGGCCGTCAACGGTCTTCATTTGCACAATATCTCCGGTAAGGCGCAGATATTTATCCAGCACCTCGGCAAGAGGCAAGTGCAGGTGTGCGACCAGCCGCGTTACATCCTCACCGTCCAGAGAGACCGTGGTTTCACCTTGGCAGCAATGGCCGCATTGCCGACACTGAAATATTTTCTCGTCTTCAGACATTTTCAATCACCCGCCCCTTACAATATTTTTTTCCGCACCGGCACTGTGGTTCTTTCTCTTGATTCCTCATCGAAATATATAACCGAGGGTCCGATAGATCAGCTTGGCTACGACAAAAGCCGCATGTTCCGCTCCGGGCCGCGGGGAAAATTCGACAAAATCCATACCAACAATACGATGCCGGCCGGCAAGCTCCCGCATCAGATCAATGGTCTCCCGCCAGGTCAGGCCGTCCGGCTCCGGTGTGCCGGTGGCAGGCATGATAGCAGGATCCAGACCGTCAACATCGCAGGTCAAATACACCGGTCCCTTGATCCCTTGGCAGACCTGTTCGATCCAGTCTGCCTCAGCCCGGAGGCGCTGCATAAAAAATGGTTTCCAACCCTTTGACTGAACAAGTTCGTACTCTTCCCGGGAAAAGGAACGGATACCTACCTGGGTAAAGGGAACACCAAGATCATCCAGCCGCCGCATCACGCAGGCGTGACTGTTTGGGTTGCCCTCATACCGGTCGCGCAGATCAAGGTGGGCATCGATCTGCACCACATGCAGATCCGGGTACTGCGCCAGACAGGCCTGTACCGCAGGTACCGTCACCGTATGCTCGCCTCCCAACAGCACGGGAAACATGCCTGCTGCCAGTTCCGCGCTCACGGCGTCCTGGATCTGGCTGCAGGCCGCAGCGGCGGTTAAACCGGTAAAATCCGGAACCGGCCGAGTGGCAATACCGAACCGAACCGTTTCGATGAGAAGCTCGTCGTCAAAAACTTCCAAGGCCGGGGATGCATCGATAATAGCCTGCGGACCAAGTTCCGTGCCCCCAAGCCAGCTCACCGAGGAGGCAAGCGGAGCCGAAAGAACGGCAATGCGTTTTTCCGGGCCTAGATCGGCCTCTTCGCCTAAAAACTGGGATATATTCATCATTGTCTTTTCAGCCTTCCTTAACTCAAATTCGTAGCTGTTCAGGCGGAACCCACCACATCCCCAAACAAGGCAATATCAATACCGTGCCGCAACGCCGCTTTCTGCCATCGCAAATTGTCCGGCGTGTGAAAAATGATCTCGTCATCCGCAGGGAGCGTGAGCCACCCATCCACAGTAAGCTCTGCTTCAAGCTGCCCCGGCCCCCAACCGGAATATCCCAGAGCCACAAGCAAATTTTTCGGGCCCTGGCCGGAGGCGAGATCATAGAGCAACTGGGGGTCGCTGCTCAGGTGAACGGTCTTGCTTACTTCAAGGAAGTGCTGCGCCCTGTATTCGGAACTATACAGAAAAAAGGCATTTGCCACCTCCACCGGCCCCCCCTGATACACGGAAGGCAAGACCCCTGGCGGCACCGAAATTTCAGCGCTTGCAAAAACATCCCCCAGACTGATATCGGAAATAGGCTCGTTCACCACCAACCCCATGGCCCCCTCGTCGTTATGGGCGCAAAGATAAACTACCTTCCCGGCAAAGCGAGGGTCGGGCATCTGGGGGGTAGCAATAAGAAAATAGCCTTGCAGGGTTTCGATCATCCTGGGGGCATGGTCCATGCTGGTTTTTATGGTGATGATCGCCATGGGCGACCGCCTCAAATCCGCCTGCAACTTAGCACTTGACCGTGCACTGCGTCAAGAAAAGCATATACAACAAATTTGTCCCTCTCAGGAAAAGAGTTGGAGTTTCCCCTCTGATCCATGCTAGTATTTATCAATATCCTTGCGGCAGCATACAAATCCCCGATAACCCACTCCGGACTATAACCACGCATATGACTTACGATATTAATTCCGAGATCAACCGGATTATTGCCTCTGAACACCACGATCCATTTCAGGTGCTGGGATTCCACGTTCTTGACCACGATACCGCTTCATCGGTTATCAGAACTTTCCAACCCAACGCCAACGCCTGCTGGCTTTTAGCCAACGGGGAAAAAAAGGAGATGTACAAGACAAGACCGGAAGGCTTTTTCGAGATTGTCATTACCGATTGTAGCGAACCGTTTCCTTATGAGTATGAAGTGGCGTATTACGATGAAAACCACCATGTTTTCAAGGACCCGTACTGTTTTTTGCCACAGATGTCCGAGTATGACCGCTATCTTTTCAACAACGGCACGTACTACGAAATTTACAACACCCTCGGCGCACACCTTGTAACGATTGACGGCGTCACCGGAACAATCTTTCGCGTCTGGGCGCCAAGCGCCAAGAGAGTCAGCATCCTGGGCGACTTCAATTACTGGGACGGCAGAGTGCATCAGATGCGGGTTTTAGGCAACTCCGGCATCTGGGAACTGTTTATTCCGGAAATTGGCCAGGGAGAAGCATACAAATACGAAGTCAAAACCCAACATGACGCACTTCTTGAAAAGTCTGACCCATTCCAATTTTTTTCGGAGATCCGGCCCAAAACCGCCTCGATTGTCTGGGGGCTGGACGGCTATAAATGGAATGACACAGCCTGGCTTACCGAGCGAAAAAGCCGGAAAAGTTATGAACTGCCCATGTCCATCTACGAAGTCCATCTTGGTTCCTGGCGTCGCGACCCTGGTGACCCCTCACGTCTGCTCTCTTTTCAGGAGCTTGCCGGTTCCCTGATCCCTTATGTTAAAGAAATGGGCTTCACCCATATCGAGCTGATGCCCATCATGGAGCACCCCCTTGATGAATCCTGGGGATATCAGGTCACCGGCTATTTTGCAGTTACCAGCCGCCACGGAACCCCCCAAGACTTCATGTCCTTTGTGGACCAGTGTCATCAACACGGGATCGGCGTTATTCTCGACTGGGTGCCTTCGCACTTCCCCTCCGACGGCCACGCCCTGAGCAAATTCGACGGCACCGCACTCTACGAACACGAAGACCCAAGACAGGGCGCACATCCCGAGTGGGGCACCCTGATTTTCAACTACGGCCGCAAGGAAGTGCAGAACTTCCTTGTTTCCAATGCTCTTTTCTGGATGGACAAGTTCCACATCGACGGCCTTCGGGTTGATGCAGTGGCCTCCATGCTCTATCTCGATTATGCCCGCAACGAAGGAGACTGGGTACCAAACATCTATGGCGGCAAGGAAAACATTGATGCCATAGAGTTCATCAAGCACATGAACTCCATTATCTACAAGCGCTATCCCGATATTCTGATGATCGCCGAAGAGTCCACCAGCTTTTTCGGAGTCTCAAAGCCCCTGGACTGGGGGGGCTTAGGCTTTGGCTACAAGTGGAACATGGGATGGATGAACGACTCTCTGGCCTATTTCAGCAAGGAACCCATCTTCCGCAAATACCACCACAACGCCCTTACTTTTTCTCTGCTTTACGCCTTCACCGAAAATTTCATCCTGCCCATGTCCCACGACGAGGTGGTCCATGGCAAACGCTCCCTGCTCTTCAAGATGCCCGGGGATATGTGGCAAAAATTTGCCAATCTGCGTTTGCTTTTCTTCTTTCTCTGGACCCATCCTGGCAAAAAGCTCCTGTTCATGGGGGCGGAATTTGGCCAGATCTCCGAGTGGTACTGCAAGGTCAGCCTAGACTGGCATCTGACCGAACAAAACACCATGCACCGGCAGTTGCAAACATTCGTCCAGCAGTTGAATGCGGTATACAAGGATACCCGCGCCCTTTGGGAGATTGATTTTTCCTTCGACGGCTTTCGTTGGCTGGATTTCAAGGATGTGGACAACAGCATCGTCGCCTTTTGCCGTCAGGGGAAAAAAGCAAAGGATCATGTGGTCTGCCTGATCAATTTCACCCCCCAAGTGCTGCACGACTATAAGCTCGGAGTGCCTGCCGCAGGCTGGTACAAGGAAATTCTCTCAACGGATTCCGCCGAATTCGGCGGCAGCAACGTATACAACCCGGACAACAAGCAAGCCATTGCCGAACCATTCGGCGAAGCTCCGTTCCATATCCTGGTCTCGGTTCCGCCCCTAGGCGGCATCATGGTAAAACCGGTGTAACTGTTCAGACGTTTATTTTTGGTTTTCGGCCCTGAACTGAATATTTATACGCCGATACAAAGGAGGATGCCCATGGGCTCTGACAGCAGGCTGCCGACCGGCAGCGACAAGGTAAAAAAGGCCATCTGCTGGATGAGCGAAGATTTGCTCTCCAATCCGCAGAAAAAACGGGACGCGGTGCTCAAGGAAGCGGAGATTCGCTTTGATCTCTCCCCTGCCGAATGTGAATTCCTGACAAAAAACTTTAGCAAAACCGCTCCCTGCTGATCCGCCTCCCCTATGCGTTCTCCTCTTCAAACCATTGGCGGTAGCTGCCAGCCAACTCCGGCCAGGAAAACCGGCCGGTGAGGGTATGCGCCTCATGCTGTTTCAGCCTTTCTGCACCTAAGGCGCTACGAAGTTGCCGAGCAAAGCCTGCATCCTCGTAGCGGAAGGCTGGGGCAAAGAGTTCTCGATACGACAAGCGATCCGGCACCACAGGCCGACAACCGCTACGCACCGCCTCAAGAACAGCCATGCCGTAAAATTCGTGATTGGCCGTGGAAACGACTATATCCCCCTGGCAGAGCAATCTGCAATATTCCCGATAATCTTCCGCATAGCCAAAATGGACAATCCGATCGGCAAGCCTCTCTTGTGCCTGGGCAAAAACCTTCGGTCGGCTCTTGAAGGATTCGCCCAACACGATCAGGCCAAAAGAAACCCCTTGCTCGGAAAGCGCATACAGTGTTTCAAAAAACAGCTCCGGATTCTTGTCGTGCTCCCAACGGTGGTTCCAGACAAGAACCGGCAGACTGCCCGTCTGCCGGTCATGCCAACAGGAGTCGATGGTGCTGAAATCCAGCCCCGGATAGAGGATCGTTGCCTTGGCCCGAATGGACGCTTCATAGCCAGTCAAGGACATGTCCGGCATTTTGGCGAGCAGATCCCGGCATCCCGCCAGAAATGAATCCAGATTGTATTGTGAGTTGAAAGCAAGTCTGTCCGAAGCCAGGGCAGTGGTGAGATTGGTCAGACCGAAATGCACATCCCGTGCATCAGGCAGTTGCACCGGATAGGCAAACTGGTTTTCGTGAAAATAGGTCAGAATGGGGATATCACGGAGATATTTCGGAAGCAGACCACGCAAAGCGGCGACATCGACCAGGGAGGAGCAGAAAATCCTCTCATATTTTTTATCTGCGTAACGGGGATCGCCGGTCAGGACATCCGCGAAATATGGGGCAGCAAGACGCATCCGCCATTTCCAGCTATGCGCGGGCAAAGTCAACAGATCAAAGGAATAGGGAAGATGCGTGGTCAGACCGGCAAGAAAAGCCTTATGCGAGCCGCCGTAATAGGATTCCAGAACAAGGATATTCAATCAAATCACCCTGTTCAGACATTCTTTTTCAAATGTTGATACGCCTCGTTCAGCTCTTTCATCTTCTCCTCTGCAACCCGCCGAAACTCCTCGCCCAGATGCGCAACCTTGTCCGGGTGACATTGCATGCTCAGCTTCCGGTACGCGCTTTTGATCTCTTCGGCTGATGCTCCCGGTTCAAGTCCGAGAATTTCATAATACCGGGTCTTGCTCCCTCCCTGACCACCAAAGGCTCGACCCCGGCTGCCGCTGACATACTTGCTTCGAATGGCGTGATGGTCATAAACGGAGATATTGAGAAAATCGACAATGGTCTGCACCATGGCCAATTCCTGGGCCGAGACCTGATCATTGGTGTACAGCACCTGATAGATGAGTTCCACCAGGATCAATCGGGGTTCATATGCGAAGCGCCCCTTGAACTCGGTGAGCATGGCTTCGAGGGAGTCCTGGGATGCCAGCGCATCCTGGATCAAATCCCGCACCCAGTACATCTGGCTCTGGTTGTACCGAAGATGGTCACGGAAAAAATTCTCGATGGGCCCAAGCTCCGCCTTGGTGACAACCCCGTCCGCCTTGGCAATCCGGATCAGGATATTAACCAGCAGAAAGACAAACTGGTTATGGCTTTCCGTCTGGGACTGCTCGTAACGGCTCGCCTGCCTCCGGATATACTGGGAAAACCCCCAAATCCCGACAAATACCATAAGGACAAGGATCACCCCGGTAAAAAAGAGAAACCCAAGCACATCAAGGATAAGGGGAGCACCTCCCATGGCGAACAGGAGCAAAGCAACAACCAGTAAAAAACCACCACAGCCCGGCGGTTTACGTTGACGATAAATTATCATGATAGACCACAGATACCTTTATTTTCTCGCCAAGACGCAGAAGTCGCAAAAAAATGAATCATCGTAGCGTTCTTGCCGACTTTGCGAGATTTTTAGACGTTTCACGAGACCGTTGACCATGATGGCTTCGTGAAAAACCAGGAATTGACTCAAACAGGTACTTCGACATGGGCAGCACGAACGGAAATCCACCATTAAGTTACCATCCGTTCACCCTGAGCCTGTCAAAGGGCTCTCTTCACACAGATGTGGTCTTAGTCGCTTATCGTTTACGCTTCACTCTCGCCAAACAGAGCTTCGACAAACTCATTTGGCTCAAAGTCGCGCAGGTCTTCCATCTGCTCTCCGATACCGATAAAGCGTATGGGAATATTGAACTCGCGACAGATGTTGATCACAATCCCACCCTTGGCAGTCCCGTCAAGCTTGGTCAGGGCCAGACCGGTTACATCAACGGCCTCGTTAAAGAGGCGCGCCTGGGAAATAGCATTCTGGCCGGTGGTGGCGTCGAGAACCAAAAGAATTTCATGGGGCGCTCCGGGAATCTTCTTGTCCATGACCCGTTTGATCTTTTTCAGCTCTTCCATGAGGTTGACTTTGGTGTGCAAACGGCCGGCCGTGTCCACCAGCACCACGTCAAAATTACGCGGCCTGGCGTAATCAAGAGCATCATATACCACTGACGATGGATCCGCCCCTGCCTGTTGCGCCACAACCTCCACGCCGACCCGTTTACCCCAGATTTGCAACTGTTCGCTGGCCGCAGCCCGAAAGGTGTCGGCCGCCACCAGCAGTACCTTCTGGCCTGCCCTGGTGAACTTATGGGCCAGCTTGCCGATGGTCGTGGTCTTGCCGACCCCGTTGACACCCAGCACCATGACCACAAAGGGACCATGCGCCGGCAGAACAGAATCCACAGGCTGGTTAGCGTTGAGCAAGTAGGATAAAATCATCTCTTTCAGTGCTGTTTTAAGAGCCTGAGCATCGCTCAGGGCGTTCCGCCGAACCTGTTCCCTTGTTTTATCAAGAAGCTCCATGGTGGTGGCAGCACCGATATCCGCCATGATCAAAATCTCTTCAAGGTCTTCAAGCAATTCGGCGTCAATGGTCTTCTTGCCAAGGAAAAGCGTGTCAATCTGGCGGACAAATGTTTTTCGAGTCCGGGACAACCCATCTTTAAGCCTGAGAAAAAAACCGGTTTCATTCTCCTGTTGCTGTGCGGAAGCACTTACACTGCCCGGCTCGACTGCGGACGTCGCCCCATCCATATCATCAGAAACCTGTCCCTGCTCCGACTGGACATCCTGTGTGTTTCCGAGTTTCTTTTTAAACCAGCTCAGCATCGTATTTCCCTTTTCACAGCGTCTTCGCCGTTATATTTTCTAGCACTTCAACAATCCGGCTGATAACCCAGTTCGGGGTCGAAGCCCCGGCCGTAACCCCTACCCGCCCATAACGTGCCAACGCCTGAGAATCAAGATCCTGTTCCGACTCCACCATAAACACCGGGCAGCCCAGACTTTCCGCAATCTCTCCCAGCCGCTTGGTATTGGCGCTGGTCTTGCCGCCCACCACAACGAGCGCTTCGACCTCCTGACAGAGTTGGCGGACCTCCTCCTGACGTTTATGGGTGGAATCACAAATGGTGTTGAACACCTCTCCCCCAACATATTTTTGCAGAATCATCTCTTTAAGCTTCTCAAAAAGGCGCTCGTCCTGGGTGGTTTGACTGACGATGATGTAAGGACCAACCAGATGCAAGGCCGCGACATCCGCCTCGTTGTTTACCACCTGCCCGGTATCGCCGGCATACCCCATGAGTCCTTCCACCTCGGCATGATCTCGGTCGCCGATGATTACCGTGGCAAAACCCTCTTTTTTATATCTGGCAATAATAGCCTGCACCTTGAGAACCCTGGGACAGGTGGCATCCTCCACCCTGGCGCCGGAGGCTTCCAACTTTTTTTTCTGTTCAGGAGGAATACCATGAGCCCGGATAATGATGGCTCCTGTGGCCTGGGCCGGAATCTCGGTGAGTATCCGCACGCCTTGATCCTCAAGCAGTTTGAGAACCTGCGGATTGTGAATCAGAGGGCCAAAGGTGGCAATGGCAGTGTCATCCTTCTTGACCATGCCAAGGGTGGTTTCAACCGCCCTCCGGACTCCCATGCAAAAGCCTGCATTCTTGGCAAGCACCACTTCCATCTGTTCACCTTTTTTCTATAGTGCTTCGACAAGCTCAGCATGAACGGAAGAAACTATAATGATTTCAAGATACCTACCGTCGCCGATGGCACTGCTCGCCCTGAGCCTGTCGAAGGGCCTTTTTATATTTTCACAAGAGGCACAATCTATACGGATTTCTCTGCATTTGCAAGAAAAGCAACACGCAAACGAATCATGAAAACCCTGAAGATGGAATCATTTGCACGAATCCTGCGACACCTTTATACTGATCCTATACACATCTTCACAGGAGCCCTATGACCCTGCGTCCGCTTTCCCTTGATGACAGACTTTCCGTCACTGAATATCTCAGGCAGTTCCCCCCTGAAATTTCGGAACAAACCTTCACAAATCTCTTTGCCTGGCGAAACACCCGGCCGATCTGGTTAGATGAGTTCAAAGAATCGCTTCTCTTTTTTTCCGAAACAAAAACAGGACTGGCTTTACTGGGAAACCCCGTCGGCTCGGTATCCCTTTCCGAGGTTTTCGATCAATACGGCAACAGGATTTCAGGAGCCGAACGCTTCCCCAAGGAAAAACTCCCGGATCTCGCCCTGCTGTCCGGGACAATACTCGTTGAGGATCGGGACAATGCCGATTACGTCTACCGCAGGGAAGATCTTGCCACTTTGTCCGGCAGGCATTTCACCAAAAAACGGAACCACATCAACCAATGCCTGGCCGCATACGAATGCAGGTACGAAATCATCACCCCGGAAATAATCCCCGAATGTCTTGCCATGCAGAACCGCTGGTGCGCAGCCCGAAATTGCAAGACCGAACCAGGATTGTGTGGGGAGTATCAGGCAATAGAGGAAACCCTGAAGCACTACACGGAATTGCCCCTGACCGGCGGCGCAATCCGCATTGAAGGGACCATTGAAGCTTTCACCGTAGGCGAAGCGCTCAATCCCTCAACCGCGGTTTGCCATTTCGAAAAGGCCATGACCCAATTCCACGGGTTATCGCAATTGATCAACCAATGGTTTGCCCAAAATAACCTTGCCGATTTCACCTATGTCAACAGGGAGCAGGATCTGGGGATTCCCGGTCTGCGCAGGGCAAAAGAAAGTTACTCTCCGGATCATTTGGTGGAAAAAGTTCGAATTGTTTTGCCTGAATCAAGCGAAGACAAAACTAAC
>VMSS01000022.1 GCA_013791995.1 Desulfurivibrio sp.
CGCTGGCGATAAGAGGCATATATTTCTGTTTCAGCTCTTCGCTGCCGGAAATAAGAATCGGGTATGCGCCCAAGGCGCTGGCAGCAAAGGCAGTGGCAACCCCGGTACAGCCACGGGCAAACTGTTCAAGAGCGAGGACAATGTCAAAACACCCCCCGCCCAGACCGCCATATTCTTCAGGTATATAGAGACCATACAAATCGGCCTTGGCAATAGCGGTTAAGATATCACGGGGATATTCTTCGGTTTCATCCAATTCCGACCTTTGCGGAATAATCATTTCATCGGTAATCTGCCGAGCAACATCAACAATCATCTGCTGCTCTTCACTCAAGAAATAATCCACTCTGCCCCCTTGTCCTCAATTACTTTAATATGCGGTTGGTAATGACGCACCCTGCGCCTACCACCTGACCAGAGCTGCGCCCCAAGTAAAACCGCCGCCAAAAGTGCAGATGAGAAGCAGATCTCCTTGCTGCAATCGGCCTTCCCGGTTTGCTTCGTCCATGGCAATCGGCACAGTCGCCGCCGATGTATTACCATATTTGTGCACATTAATATAGATTTTTTCAAGGGGTACACTGAGGTGATCGGCCAGGCTTTTCAGGATACGAATATTTGCCTGATGGGGGACAATAAGAGAGATGTCTGCGATGCCAAGGCCTTCTTTTTCAAGAACGGCGGTGATGGCATCCGCCATGGCCCGAACCGCATAACGAAAAACATCCTTCCCCACCATCTTGATGTAGGGCCCATCACTATTCTCGGTGCAGAGGTCAGGGTTCAGACTTGGAGCACTGTCCATATGGAGCAATTCCCACAACCGGCCATCCGCATAGAGCTGACTCGCCAGAATTCCCCTGCCCTGATCGTTACCAGTTACCAGGCAGGCCCCGGCTCCATCGCCGAACAGGACACAGGTGTTGCGGTCCTGCCAGTTGGTTCGGGAGGAAAGATTCTCCGCGCCGATTACCAGGATTTTCATGTCCGGGTTGTTGTGGATATATTTGTCGGCCAGATCGAGACCGTAGAGAAAGCCGGAACAAGCGGCGTTGATGTCGAAGGCAAAGGCGTTGACAGCCTCCAACTCCTTTTGGACAAGACAGGCGCAGGAGGGCATGGCCTTTTCACAAGAAATCGTCCCAAGGACGATCATATCGACCTCAGCCGGGGTTATTCCGGCCATGTCCAGGGCGCGCCGGGCAGCAACGCTGGCTAGCTTGGAAGTCTCCTCACCTGCCCGGGCAATATGCCGGGTCTTGATACCTGTCCTGGTGGTAATCCACTCATCGGAGGTATCAACCATCTTTTCCAGATCTGCGTTGGTCAGAATCCTTTCCGGAAGACAGGAGCCGGTCCCGATGATAACCGCACGACTCATGTGGTTACTCCGGAAACAGCAGTGTCCAACAAAGGGGTATCAACCTGTTGCATCAGGAGATGATCAAGGGAAAAAAGCTCAAGAATTCGGTCATTGACTTTATTGCGGGCCATTTCGGAGGCAACCCGAATGGCATTTTTGATTGCCACGGCACTGGAACGCCCATGACAGATAATGCCGTTGCCACGTATGCCGAGCAAGGGCGCGCCGCCATACTCGGCATAATCAACCCGTTTTTTAAAGGAAACAAAGGCATCCTTGGCAAGCAGATAGCCAAGTTTTGCCTTAAAGCTCTTTGAAATCTCTTCCCCCAGCATACCCATGACCGCCTCGGCCAAGCCTTCACTAAGTTTCAGGCACACATTGCCGACAAATCCATCACAGACCATGACATCAACATCCCCCTGAAAGGTGTCTCGCCCCTCGACATTCCCTATATAATTCAAGGAACTCTGCTGAAAAAGTTCGTGGGATTTTTTCACCAGGACATTGCCCTTCCCTCCCTCCTCGCCGATACTAAGCAGACCGACACGGGGTCGATCCAGGCCAAAAAGTACCTGAGAAAAAGCGGCGGCCATGATCCCGAATTGAAAAAGATGTTCAGGGCGACAATCAACGTTTGCGCCCACATCCATCATCACCACCGGTCCTTTCAAGGTGGGGAAAATGCCCGCGATTCCGGGCCGGGACACATGCTCCAAGCGGCCAAGCAACTTGAGGGCTGCAGCCAGGGTTGCCCCAGAATTACCGGCGCTGACAACAGCGTCAACCCTGCCCTCTTTGTGGAGGGCAAAAGCCTTCATGATGGAGGAGTCTTTTTTCTTGCGGATGGCGTCAAAGGGGGATTCTTCCATGCCAACAACCTGGGAGGCATGCACCAGATGAATCCGGGATGAAGAGCTGTTGTGGGTTGCGAGAATGGACCCGAGTCGATCCTGGTCACCAACCAGACTGATCTCAAGATCAGACCCACAAGCAGCCATGACTGCCCCGGAAACCATTTCTTCAGGACCTCGGTCCCCGCCCATGGCATCCAAGGCAATATGCAACGCCATGGCGTAACCCTATTACTCTGCGGTCAACTTGACAACGGTACGTCCCTTGTATGCCCCGCATCCAGGACACAGACGATGCGGCAACTTCGGCTCACCACACGCTGAACAAGTGGATACGGTTACGCCAGACAAAGCATCGTGGGAACGACGGATTCTGGTACGACGATGGGAATGTCTTCTTTTCGGTAAAGCCATTACTTTTCCTCCAATTGGAAAGATCTCGATTACAGCTTGTTGTCTGTAACGGGTTTCTCAAAAAAATTCAACAGGTTCGACAAATATCACACATTTTGTCCGGCAAGGCAAAGAGCAACTAACTTCCTTTGCAAGCACCAACTACCTTTATAGAAAAAGGGGTGGTTTGAGCAATTTCGATCAAGAGCGCATCGGAATTGTATTACTCTACTGAATCTTCAACTTTGCCAAGACGTTGAATGGGGAAGTGCTTACACCAACGGCACAATCACACGGTCTACGATTCAAATTCGCGCCGCATTCCGCACATAAGCCCAAACACTTGTCGCTGCAAAGTCTTTTCTCAGGCACAGCAAGATACATCTGTTGCGCAAGCACGGAAAAAATATCTATGGACGGCTCCGCAAGATACACAACATCCAACTCACTGCCCTTGCAAAAGTGATCCGAACCACTTGCAGCCGCATCCTCTTTGGCAAGCAACTCGAAAAAAACTTCAAACTCTTCAGCCAGGTTATATGCGAAAGAATCAAGACAGCGGTCACATTCGAGAACAACGGGCAAGCGCAATGACCCCGTGAGAAAAACCCGTTCGCCTTTCTTTATCAAGGAAACGGTGCACATTCCCGGACCCTGGCACTCTACCTCCTTGCCGGGAATCCAAGACCCATCGTCAATACTAAACAAGAGGCCGCTTGCCGGTATTTCATCCCATTTAATCCGCACACATCACCTGTTCACAGCTCAAAAATGAAACAGATCAATATAAAGAAACGAGGCTCGTTGTCAAGCGAATTCGGTGTCAGGCCATTTTTTATCATTGCCCACGCCAAAATTATCTACGACCATCCAGGAGTTCTGTTCGAAAAAAGCGATTACAAGAAGTTACAATAACCGAGAGAGACGGTCGCTCGCCTTGCCCAAGCGATGACCAAGCACATGAATAATCCGTCGAAAAATCTTCAGACCAAGTGAAGGAGCCTGCTTCAACATCAACTCCATATTTTCCCGCGAGAGAATCAGGAGATGACTCTTTTCCATTGCAACAACTGTGGCATGCCGGTACCCCTCTTCAACAACAGAGACCTCACCGACCATACTTCCCCGTTCAAGCACGGCAACCAGAATAAATTTGTCAGGAAATATCGCCTCCATCTTGACGGCAAGCTTTCCCTCAACCAGAAACCCCATGAAATCGCCGGGGTCCCCGTTTTTCATCACAATTTCCGTTGGTTGCCATTCACGAAACTCAAAATATGGAATCAACTCGCCCATCTCTTCAGCGGTTAGGAAAGAGAATATATCATGTAACTCTTCGGGCCGGTATCTCCCCAAAAGCATTCCGTCAACAGTAGTCATTTGCGTTTATTCCGCAGTTCCTTTGCCGACTTTCTCTTCAAGTTTGGCTATGAGTCCGGCAAAATTCTCCCTACTCAGTATACTGGAAAATTGAGTGCGATAATTATTCACCAGGCTCACGCCCTCAACTTCAACATCATATACCAGCCAGCGATCATCACTATTTTTAAGCTTGTAATTGACCGGAGTTTCTATATTCTTACGGATCAAATCACTATAAACGATGGCCTTGTTTCCCTGTACCGCACCTTTCCTAAAGACAACCTTTTCCCCGGAATACGTGTCTATTTTTGCAATATATGTGTTCTCCAACAACTTCTTAAACAACGAAACAAATCGGTCCTGCTCTTCAGGGCTCCTTTCACGCCAATGTCTGGCAAGCGCACGCATGGACATCTCGCGAAAATCGAATTTCTTTTCGACAATGGAGACCACACGATTTTTTCGCTCAGCCTTGCGGGTCGGACCGGCGAGCTTTTCATCCTGGAGAATCGCAATTATCTCGTCAACGGCATCTTTGATGACAACAACCGGGTCGCCTGCTGCAGCATGGGAAGTCCCCAGGTGCATAACAGAGAATGCGACTGTCAAAATAATTACCGCAAAAAATTTCAGATACCATGTGTTGCCGTCTTTCATTTTTACCTCTACAATCAATTCTGTGATGTCCTAAAATTATTGAACAACCCTGGCTTCACTGAAACCAGCGGCGCAAAGTCTTTGCTCCTCCTGCTTGGCGAACTCAAATTTCTTCCCGGCAGGAACCTGCAGAACTTAAAAGTTATACCCTCCACGGGCATACACCGTGACATCCGCCTTTTTATTCATGCCAAGCAAAGTTTGCCGCATAACCAGAACCTGCTCCACATCAACCGAAGTCCCGGCCTGAACAAAAAAATCGTCAGCCGGGGCTGACGCAGGATCGGACTCTGAAAAAACCGTCCCAGGCATATCCTGGGCATACGTTTTCTCGATCCCGTCAAACGTGGAAATGTACACGGAGTCTTTGCCCACGACAACATCGCGTATTTTCTTTTGACGATACTGCCGGTATGCATCGCGCAAGGCCACATACGGATCAATTGCGGATTCCTTGAAGTCCTCGTAATCCCCCAAGGTAAGGGATGTGTTGTTCACCTCCCCGCCGGCCTGTACAGCTATCCCGGCACCGGAGTCCGACATGGAAAGATAGGACACGGGACTCAAGAAGAAATCCCCGGCAAGACCAACGGTATCACGCACATTCGACGGGCCGAAAACTGGCCAACAGAAATAAATTCCTTCCCCAAAACCATACACGCCGAGGGTTTGCCCAAAATCTTCATCTTTGGGAGACAGGCCGAATTCGTTTTTCGCAGGATCAGCCAGTCCAACAATGCCGAGAGTGGAGTTGATAACAAAACGGGCGGTTTCGACCCCGGTGTTCGCGACTTTTCCCTGCAGAAGATTATTAACAATCCGGACCGGCGCCAGAAGGTTTTTAAAAAAACTCCGCACACACATGCGCACGTCTTCGGCGATAAAATAAGAATATCCCTGGGCAGCGGGCTTAACCACCCAGAAATAAAGCTTGTCGTTAAAATGAAAAAATACGCGGTTGACCGACTCTAGTGGGTCGGAAGCTATCCCTATATCCCGTTCTTCTCCAAAAGCCAGGTCAGAGTCGACCGCCATATCCTGCCCCTGGGCGATGGTCATTGATCCCAACCAGAATGCCAGACAATAAAAAAATACTCTGCACAGTTGGAGAGAAAAGTCGCTAGGTTTTTTCATAATCGTCCTCTGTAACCCAAGTTGTGTAGGCAAAAACGCTTGCCGAGGCCAAGTCGAACTGGACAGGACACGCAAAGCGGGGGTCATCAAACCTTACCGAAAATATATTTACTCACAAGTTCCTCAAGATCAAGCGCTGATTCCGTCTCAGTAATAAACCCACCATCAGCCAGCAATTCTTCCGAGCCACCCTGAGAAATTTTGATATATTTATCCCCGATAATCCCCTGGGTTTTGATTGAAGCGATTGCATCCTCGGTAATCTTTACTCCGTTATTGATCTGCAACTGCACCTGGGCCTGATCATTTTCACCCAGCGTGATAGTATTTACCTTGCCTACAATAACCCCGGACATTTCAACAGTTGCTCCGCGTTTAAGGCCGGAGATATTGTTAAACGTCGCCTGCACGGAATATGTTTTCTCCATGGAAAAGACAGAAAACTCACCCAATTGCAGAGACATATAAACAAATGCAAGGAAACCGGCAAGAACAAAGAGACCAACAATCGCATCAAAATTTATTTTCTTCATACCCTTTATTCCATCTCCCTACTTAAATAAATATTCCCCATAGTGTACTGAACAAAAGCTTGAATCTCCGGAATTTCACTCTGTTGAATATCCTCAGGACTGGCAAAAGTGGTGAGCTTGCCCTTATTGACCAGAATGACCTGATCGGCCAGGTTGAAGATTTTGGGGATATCGTGACTGACTATAATTGACGTATATCCGAATTTCTTCTGGGTCTCCAGAAAAAGTTTATAAATTTCCAGGGAGTTCTCAGGATCAAGGCCCGTAGTCGGCTCATCAAAAAGCATTATTTCCGGCTGCAACATCAGAGCTCTGGCAAGTCCCACCCTTTTGCGCATCCCACCGCTCAACTGGGCAGGATATTTTTCCTCATGCCCGGTGAGACCAAGTTGCGCCAGGATAGCAAGCACCCGCTCCCTGATCTCCTCACTTCCCAATCTGGTCCGTTCTTCGAGTGGCAAGGCCACATTGGCAAAAACAGTCAAGGAATCAAGCAGTGCCGAACCTTGAAAAAGCACCCCGAATTTTGTCCGAACCTCGTTCAGCGCCTTAAGACGCATCTTGGTAATATCTTGCCCTCCGACCAAAATCTGCCCCGAATCCGGCCGCAAGAGCCCAAGAATGAGCTTCATGGTCACGCTCTTCCCCTGACCGCTCGGTCCGGCAATAACTGTGGTCTTGCCGGAATTGATCGTCAGATTGACCTTGTCGAGAATGGTCTGTTCACCAAAAGATTTGACAACATCTTTGAATTGGACAATTACCTGACTCATAGTAGTATCGCCGTAAGCAGATAATCACAGATAAGAATCGCGATTGACGAGAGAACAACAGCCTGCGTCGTGACCTTGCTCACCCCTTCAGCGCCAAAACCGGCCCCGCGAATAACATGAACAAAATAGCCCCTCCCCGTACACACCCAAACGATCACCAGGGCAAAAACAAATGATTTTATGATGCCCATGTTTATATCCTGATTCACAACACTCTGCTCCATGCCGGCCCAATACGCACCGGGGTTCACCCCCAGCAAACCGCATCCCGCAAGATATCCGCCGAATATGCCGACAACGTTAAAAAACAGGGTGAGAATCGGAACCGAGATGATTGTAGCAAGAAACTTCGGCGTGATAAGATAGCGGAAGGGATCGATGGCCATGCATTCCAAGGCGTCAAGCTGCTCGCTGTTGCGCATGATGCCGATTTCAGCGCACATTGCCGAGCCGGCCCGCCCGGTGACCATCAACGCTGTCAAGACCGGGCCAAGCTCTCGGATCAAAGACAGAGAAACCGCCGATCCAAGGGCGCCTTCCGAGCCGAATTTGCGCAAGGTATAATAGCCCTGTAAACCCAGGACCATCCCGGTGAAGCCTGCTATAAAAAATATAACCCAGAAAGAATTGGCCCCGATCAGGCGCACCTGTCGTATCATCGCGGAAAATCGAAACGGCCTCTTGAAGACGCCACCAAGACCGAAAACCAGAAAAGCTCCCATACGGCCCAAATCCTCAAGGACCCATATGGTATTCTTTCCTATTTTTTCCAGGTAACGGATCATAAACTCCTCTTGCACGAGTATGCGCTGCGACACGCTTCACAACAAGCGATTGCAACAATCCCCATGCCTTGACCGGTTATTCGGATGACCATCTCATAAAACTTCCATGTTACTCATGAGATGCAGGCAGTGTCAAGCACTTGCTCCAGAGAAGCCAGGTAAAACGATACGACAGATTAAAAAAAAAGGGATTAGCTGTAATGGCTAATCCCTTTAATTTTTTCTTTGGCGGAGTGGACGGGGCTCGAACCCGCGACCCCCGGCGTGACAGGCCGGTATTCTAACCAACTGAACTACCACTCCTTTCGTGGTGGGCGAAACAGGGATCGAACCTGTGACCCTCGGCTTGTAAGGCCGATGCTCTCCCAGCTGAGCTATTCGCCCCACATGAAGTGTGGCAAGATATACCCTTGCTACCCTCAATCCGTCAAGCAAAAAACTTACTACAAGTCAAAAATAAAACCCGCAATCCTTACTGAATCTATCTTAGATCTGCGGACAAAATCATCATTTTGCTAGTGTGCCACATTGCCTGCAGAAAGCACCCCTTCCACATCATAGTCGCCAAAAGGAATATCTTTAAAAAGATCCTCCCCCTCTTTGACCACCAATGCCTTGGTCAATACTTCGTCTACATGTTCAACCAGTTCAACGGTGAGTCCCTTGAGTATCTTTGCCGGGATTTCGTTCAGATCAGCTTCATTCTCACGGGGAATCAGAACATGCTTGATATTCCCCCGTCGCGCGGCAAGGAGTTTTTCGGTGAGTCCCCCGATGGGCAACACTCTGCCCCGCAGGGTAATCTCGCCGGTCATGGCGATATCCCGCCGGACAGGAAGCTTGAGCAGGGCTGAAACCATCGAGGTTGCCATGGTAATCCCGGCAGACGGGCCATCCTTGGGAATAGCCCCTTCCGGCACATGGATATGAATATCAAGCTTCTGATAAAAGTCAGGCAACAGCCCGAGCTGCAGAGCCCGGGTCCGCACATAGCTCAATGCCGCCTGAGCTGATTCCTGCATAACATCGCCAAGCTTTCCGGTTACGGTCAACTTCCCCTTTCCGGGCATCAGAGCTGTTTCTATTTGCAGCAATTCACCTCCCACCTCGGTCCAGGCCAGGCCGGTAGTGAGTCCGACCTTATCCCGCTCCTCGGCCAGACCGAAACGGTATCTGACCCCGCCCAGGTACTTGGCGATGGCTGCATCGTTCAACCGATAGCGCTTGGCAGTCTTTTTCTTTTGCCGGTCCCGAGCCACTTTGCGACAGACCGAAGCGATGCTGCGCTCAAGATTCCGCACCCCGGCCTCCCGGGTGTATCTGCGGATAATCTCAAGAATCGCACCATCGTTGAAGGTGATATCCTCGCGCCCAAAACCGTTGGCTTCCAGTTGCTTCGGCACCAAAAAACCCTGGGCAATGTTCAGCTTATCTTCTTCCGTATAGCCATTGAGCTTGATAATCTCCATTCGATCCTGAAGCGGAGCCGGGATGGCATGAAGATTATTGGCGGTTGTCACGAAAAAAACCCCGGACAGGTCATAGTCGAGATCGAGATAGTGATCGTTAAAAGCGATATTTTGCTCAGGGTCCAGCACCTCAAGCAAGGCGGAAGAAGGATCCCCCCGAAAATCCATGCTCATCTTGTCAACTTCATCAAGACAGATAACCGGATTCACGACCTTCGCTTTCTGCATGGACTGAATAATTTTCCCCGGCAATGCCCCGATATAGGTCCGCCGGTGTCCTCGAATCTCGGCCTCATCACGAACACCGCCGAGAGAGAGCCGGACGAACTTGCGCCCCATGGCACGGGCCAGGGACTTGCACAGCGAGGTTTTTCCAACTCCCGGAGGCCCGACCAGACAAAGAATAGGCCCCTTGATCTTGTCCACCTGAGCCTGCACTGCCAGATACTCAAGTATCCTTTCCTTGGGCTTCAGAAGACCATGGTGATCCTGCGCCAGGATTTCCTCCGCCTCCCGAATGTCGATTTTCTCTTCGGTTTTTTCCCGCCATGGCAGACTGAGGATGCAATCGATATAATTCCGGACCACCGTGGCCTCGGCCGACATGGCCGGCATCATCTTCAGCTTCTTGAATTCCTGTTCCAACTTGGCGCGAGCAGCCTCGGGCAGTTTTTTCTCCTGGATCGCTTTGTCCAACGCCTCAAGCTCAGAAGAAGCATCCTCGGCGCTTCCCATCTCCTTCTGGATAGCGCGAAGTTGCTCGGCAAGGAAATAATCCTTCTGGGTCTTATCCATTTTTTTCTTCACCCGAACCCGGATAATCTCCTCAAGCTCGGCGATCTCAATTTCCCTATGGATAAGGGTCAACACCTGCTCCAGCCGCTCAACAACCGAAAAATTCTCCAGAATCGACTGTTTTTCCTGAACATTTAAAGGAAGATGCGCAGCCAAGACATCCACAAATTTTTCCGGCCTATCGATGCGGGCCAAAGATTTGATAACTTCGGCCGGCACCTTTTTGTTGTATTTGACATACTCCTTGAAACTTGCCTGAATCTCTCGCACATAGGCTGTTGCCTCAAGGCTGGCCTCGCCTGCGGTCTCTTCGCGCTCAAGCTGGACAACAAAATATTCCGGGCTGGGCAGATGCTTTATGATCCTGCCCCTCCTTTTACCTTCAACCAGGGCCTTGATCGTGCCATCCGGCAGACGGAGCAGTTGCATGACGGTGGCAATGGTTCCCACCTCATGCACACTTTCTTCGGTTGGATCATCTTCGGCCGCGTCCTTCTGCGTTACCAGGAAAATCTCGGAACGCTTGGCCATCGCCTCTTCAAGAGCTTTTATAGATCGCTCCCGACCAACCACCAAAGGTGCCACCATATAAGGAAAGATCACGATGTCCCGCAATGGCATCATCGGATAAGCAATTTCTTCCTGTTCAGGATCAAACTCAGCCATAATATTCAATACAACCTTGATGGGTTAGCCGTTGTAACCAATAATCTTGCCAGTTACATAGCAAGAAGCATGAACTGCATAACGTGACCGCCAAAATATTCTTACAGCGGTTGTTCCGCTGCAACGACTCATTACAAAACGAACTGCTCGACGGTTCAGGCGCTTTTCTTTTTTTCCGCGTCGTTATCGTACAATATAACCGGATAATCACCATTCAGCACCACCTGCTCGCTGATGACGCACTCCCGTACGTTTTCCTTGGAAGGCAATTCGTACATAATGTCAAGCATCGCCTGCTCCATGACCGTTCTCAAACCACGGGCTCCGGACTTTCTCTTGATTGCCTGCTGAGCGATGGCTTTTAGTGCACCCTCGGTGAAGCGTAGCCGAATATTATCAAAGGCAAAAAGGCGCTCGTACTGCTTGGTCAGGGCGTTTTTCGGCATACGCAAGACACGGATCATATCCTCTTCATCAAGCTCTTCCATGGTCGCCACCACCGGCAATCGACCAACCAGTTCCGGGATCAGACCAAAGCGCAGCAGGTCTTCCGCCTGTACCTGGGCAAGGATATCTCCCACCGTCTTCTTCGGCTTGCCGACAACCTTGGCACCAAACCCCATGGATTTAGTGCCGGTCCGCTGCTTGATCACACCATCAAGCCCGACAAAAGCCCCGCCGCAGATAAAAAGAATATTGGTTGTATCAATCTTGATATATTCCTGCTGCGGATGCTTGCGACCACCCTTGGGTGGAACACTTGCCACAGTCCCTTCGATGATCTTCAACAACGCCTGCTGCACCCCCTCTCCGGATACATCGCGGGTAATGGAGGCACTGTCGGATTTCCGGGCGATCTTGTCGATTTCATCGATATAAATAATGCCGCGGCTGGCCCGCTGAATATCATGGTCTGCTGCCTGGAGAAGATTGACCAGAATATTCTCAACATCTTCCCCTACATAACCCGCCTCGGTCAAGGTAGTGGCGTCGGCCATGGCAAAAGGGACATTGAGAGTCTTCGCCAGGGTCTGGGCCAGAAGCGTCTTACCACTGCCGGTAGGGCCGACCAACAGGATATTGCTTTTCTGCAATTCCACATCGCTGCCGTCGTTGCTTCCCTGGGCTTCTATCCGCTTGTAATGATTATGCACCGCGACAGCAAGAACCTTCTTGGCTTTTTCCTGGCCGATCACATATTCATCAAGGTGGGCTTTTATGTCATAGGGTTTGAGAGCCGCAACATCCATCTGCGTTTCCAGCGCTTGCTCCCGGTCTTCGCTGACGATCTCATTGCACAGGTCGATGCATTCGTTACAAATATAAACAGTCGGGCCGGCTATCAGCTTCTTGACTTCAGCCTGACTTTTACCGCAAAAAGAACAGGTTACTTCCACTTCGCCATTATTATCTTTTGCCATGCCCACTCTCCTCTTCAGGATTCTTCCGCTGCACCAGCATTTTATCTATTATACCGTAGGCCTTGGCCTCCTCGGCTCCCATGAAAAAATCCCGGTCGGTGTCAACTTGAATTTTTTTAAGCTTTTGCTTGGTATGCCGAGCCAGAATAGAATTCAGAGCATGCCGCATTCGCAGAATCTCCTTGGCATGGATATCAATATCAGAGGCCTGCCCCTGAAAACCGCCCATGGGCTGATGCAGCATAATCCGGGAATTCGGCAAAGCATACCGCTTCCCCTCCGTACCGGCAGCAAGAAGGACTGCACCCATGCTCGCCGCCTGTCCCATGCACAGAGTAGCGATATCACACTTCACGTAGTGCATTGTATCATAGATAGCCAGGCCTGCTGTAACGACTCCCCCGGGGGAGTTGATATAAAAGGTGATATCCTTGTCCGGATCATCGGCTTCCAGAAAAAGGATCTGGGCGATAATTATATTGGCTATATCGTCATTTATGGCCGAACCCAAAAAAATAATCCGCTCTTTCAGCAGCCGGGAATAGATGTCATAGGCCCGCTCTCCGCGGGGGCTCTGCTCAACAACCATGGGGACGAGATTCATAAACATGCTCCTCTAAAATTTAACTCCCGGAACGAAACAAATACTTTGCGACCATTTCGTTCCGGTTCCTTGCACCGTTATCAGCAGCTTAGCGGCAACGCCGTTGCTTGTCATCCAATTGATGACAAATTTGCTACAACACCTTATTTGGGATCGCTCTCGCTCTGCACTGCAGCAGGCACTATTTTCATCTTGGCTGCATCGATCAGGAAACTCAGTATTTTCTCGTTCAACAACTCCGCCATGAACGGAAGCAGATCATCCCTGCTGGAAAAATATTTTTTCACTTCGCTGACCGGCATGTTGTACTGCTCGGAAATGCGCTTAAAGCCGGCATCGATGTCTTCATTTTCCAGCTTAAGCGCTTCTTTTTCCGCAACCTTTTTCAAAAGAAAATCGCCCTTGACCCGCGACTGCGCAGCAAGCTTGTACTGCTCAACCAGTGCATCCCTGTTGAACCCGGCACCCTCCAGAGTCATCCCCTGCCGTTCCAGATTGCTTTCCAGCTCCTTGATCATTGCTTCTATTTCATAGGCAACCAGCCGAGGAGGAATCTCAAAATCATGGGTTTCGATCAGCACCTTCATCAACTTATCGGTAAGATCGCCACGCTGGGCATCATTTTTGGTCTGCAGCTTTTTTTCACGGATATGGCTTTTAAGCGCATCCAGGCTTGCAAATTCTTCACCTACTTCCTTGGCAAACTCGTCGTCAAGAGCAGGGAGCACCCGTTCCTTGACATCCTTGACATTGATTTTAAATTCAATCTTCTTGCCTGCCAGGATCGGGTTGGCGAAACTTTCCGGAAAATCTATTTCCTGCGATGCTTCCTCGCCTTTTTTCAAGCCAAGGAGTTTTTCTTCAAATTCTTTTCCATACTTGCCCGAGCCAACATCAACCGAATAATTTTCTCCAACCACCTGCTTGATGGCAGTGCCATTATGGTATCCTTGGAAATCAACCACTGCAAGATGCCCATTCTCAATGGCGCGATCTTCAACGCTTTGCAGGGGAGCCATCTGCTTGCGCAACGCCTCCAATTCCTGAGAGATTTCCTCGTCGCTCACTTCCAGCGCGGGCTGCTCGATTTCAATCCCCTTATATTCAGCCAGCTCAAACTGAGGCCGGACATCCACCTCGGCGGTGTAGACAAAGGTGCCGTTCTCGGCAAATTTCTGTTCACGAATATCCGGGTGCACAACCGCATCGATCTTGCTTTTCTCAAGGGCATCAAAATAAGTGCCTTGAATCAATTTTTCCGCAACGTCATACTCGACCTTTGGCCCGTAATTTTTTTCCAGCACCTGACGGGGTACTTTGCCCTTACGAAACCCTTTCAATGAGACTTCAGAGTTCAGTTTTTTATAGGCGGATTCCATCTCCTGGGCAACCTGCGCTTCCGGCAGGGTTATAATCATTTTTTTGGTAAGCGAACTTACGTCTTCAACATTGATCTGCATGCAACACCTTCCTTGTTTCAAACATTTTCAACAACACAGTCATACCGTGAAGGAATATCTTCGAAATTCTCTCCTCGCGGTACGGATAAGATATCTCAATGTACCCCGACACAGGTGCCGGAGCTGTTTTTTGTTGGTGCGAGAGGGGGGAGTCGAACCCCCATACCAAAGGCGCTGGTTCCTAAGACCAGTGCGTCTACCAATTCCGCCACTCTCGCTTGAACATGGAAAAATAACCAACTTTCCGACCACAGTCAAGGACGGGATGCGATTTGCACCGATTTAAAGCCAAATGCCCTCCAATACGGGAGAATACAGCCCGCTCATTTCTCATATGGCAGCAATTTGTTTTATCCGAACCAGTTGAGCCCCTATTCCCATCCTGCTCCTTATCGAAACCCTTCCTGTCTTTTCCAATCTCGATTACACTATCAAGACAACTCTCAAAACAGCACAACCGCCACGTTACCGTGATCATAAAAGACAAGAGGAGGATGCCATGAAAGTCGTCGCTTTTAACGGAAGCGCCCGCAAGGGGGGGAACACCGCAAAGTTACTCAACACCGCACTGGAAGAGCTGTCTTTGCAAGGAATCGACACAGAGCTGGTCGAATTGTCAGGCAAGCCGATTTCCGGCTGCATTGCCTGCTATCAGTGCTTTAAGAACAAAAACAATCGCTGCGCAGTTGAAAAGGATATCATCAACGACTGTCTTGAAAAAATGATCGCAGCGGATGGAATTCTTCTGGGGTCGCCCACCTATTTCGCCGATGTCTCCGCTGGCATGAAGGCTTTGATCGAGCGATGCGGCATGGTGTCCAAGGCCAATGGCGACCTGTACAAACGCAAAGCCGGGGCAGGAGTTGTCGCGGTCCGTAGAGCTGGGGCCTATCAGGTATTCAACTCCCTCAACGCCTTTTTCCTGATCGGCCAGATGATCGTGGTGGGTTCCTCTTACTGGAATATCGGCATCGGCAGAGAACCGGGCGAAGTGGCCAACGATGAAGAAGGCATGAAGACCATGCGCGACCTGGGCCGCAACATGGCCTGGCTCCTCCAGAAAATAAAAGCAGACTAGCACTTGGTTCAGAAAAATATCATGTTCAAGGTAAAAAAACTCACAATAGCCCAGCCCAGTGAGTGCTCAGCAGCGCCACTTCACTGCTACCGCAGATAGCACCCCACAAGGGAGTATAAACTCCAGGGGCCTGCGAAATGTGCTATTGCACAGGAGCAGACCGATGGCAGCTAAGCAAGCGCAGGGCAAGACTGCGAAACTGATGTGGTACTGCAGGACAGATGCTCAGCTCAGAAAATTCCAGGACTGCACCTCCCGCTGCAGCAAATAGGTATCGTAGCGTTTCAGCAAGGCAATGGCTTCACGAGTGGCCGCCAAGGAAAAATGGAGCCGTTCGAGTTTTCCTTGTTCCATATCCTGAACCCTGCGCAGCAATTGGATGGTCTGAATGGAAAGCGGCAGAGAATTCCCTGTGGCATTGGGCTCGCAACGGCTGCACACCAGTCCGTTACGCAAGGGGCTGAAACGGTACAAAACCCTCTGCACGCCAAGTTCACGGCAATCAAGACAGCCTGTCAGATCGGGGCGATACCCGAGAATATCCAGCATCTTGACGTGAAAAAAAATTATCGTGCGATTGACATCACCTCCAGCCACAATCAACCCCTCCAAAGCCCAGAGAAGCAACAGGAACAGCTCTTCATCGCTGTCATGCTCCCTGGTCCAATGCAGGACAAGCTCGCAGAGAAGCGAGGCTGCGATGTACAGCTCATAGTTTCCACGCAGGGCGGGGAAAGGCGCCACCAGATCAGCCTGATCCAGACGCATAAGCGAACTGTGACGGCTTGGGGCAAAATGGATGCGGAGGAGAGAAAACAGCTCAAGCTTGTTAACAAAGCGCTTCTTGCTGCGCTTGGCACCCTTGGCGATAAGCACGATTTTGCCGTACTCTTGGGTGTACATGGTGACAATCTTGTCCGAATCACCGTGATCTTTAACCTGGAGGACAATTGCTGGATTTTGCTGCAAGGACATCTGCGGATGCTGTGATTATTCAGCCGGGAATGAAACCCGGGTGCTTTCCATTGACTTGCCGATGGAAGGGACCGGCTTACCATTTAAACTGAGGACAATGCCTCCGGCGTTGCCGACAAAAAGGGAAATCTTTTTTTCTGCCTGCCAGACCAGATGATCCCCCTTCTGATAGATACCGGACTTCTTCTTTTCTTTGTCTATCTGCACAGAGAGCCAGGTCGTGTCGGTGAACTTTGCCTCAAGCACATAATTCATCCCCGGGGCTTTCACCAGGGATACCGGCGGCGGAGCTACCGCTGCGGGAGCCGGTTTGATCTCCTGCTGCAACTCCGTACTCTGGCCCGGTTTTTCCTTGAAGGCCTGCGGAACGATTACGGGCTTAGTGCCATCCGCCTTTTCCGATAATGGCAAGGGCTTCTTCACTTCCACCCCTGTTGTAGCAGGAACAGCCACCGCCGGAGAAGGAGCCGTTCCCTGAGGCTCACCCAGAACCTGAGGCTGCGCGTGCTCCGCTTCCATATCAACCGCACCGGCGTCCGCTCCAGGTTCGCCAATCACCGGAGCAGGCGGGGCTGGTTGCTGATCAACCATGGGCTGATGCATCGTGTCTTGCGAAGAAGTATTCACTGGAGGAGCGGCTGAATTCAAAAAACCAAGAACCAGATACACGGCAAAGAAAAGAACGCCCACAACAAGAAGAAAGATGATGAGACGCCCTCCGGGAAAAGTCCGCCCTTCGGCCATAGCCTCTCCGGCAAGAACCTCCTGGACATTGATCTTTTCCGTTGGCCTGGCTTCTCCTTCATTTTGTTCGATATACCAAGCCAAGGCCTCGTTGGGATCAAGGCCAAGATACTGCGCATAATTTTTTATAAAACCCCTGGCAAAAACCTCCGCCGGCAACGCCTTGGGATTGTCCTCCTCAATGGCCAGAAGCGTTGAGGCATGAATGCGCGTCTTTTTCGCGATGTCAGCTAGCTCTTTTCCCTGGCTTAACCGATGTTTTTTCAGAAAACTGCCAAGGGTTTCCTCGGATCGTGACACAGTTGTAGGTTGGCCGGTTGCATCATCGGCAGATGTTGAGTCCTTGGTCATGAGAGACATCCCTTATCCAGAGGTTGTTAGGACAGACAAGACAAAAGCCACAGATTTATATTCGTGCCACTTGAATGATGAGAATGACATCATCACCCCGCTCGCAGAGCTATCAAGGGCATAGGGGATCAGCAAATGGCCCCTAAAGTATTTTCTTGATATATGCTTGATCGCGAAGCTCCTTTACCCACTTTTGAAAATGGCTGTTCAACGCCTCTTCGTACAAACGCTGCCTGATCTGTTCTTTCACGGCCTCGTATGAAGCTTGCAGGCCGACATCGCCCTTGTCTGAAAGAAGCTTGAAAAACTGATACCCGGCCGGAGTCTCCAGAACACCGCTTATCTGTCCCACCTGCAGTCCAACAATGCTTGCCTTCATGTAGGACGCCATTTCAGACTTTTTAAAAACGCCGATATCTCCGCCATCCTTGGCCGAAGGCAGGTCTGAGGACTGAAGCGCCAGGGTGCGAAAATCCTGCCCGGCAAGAACCTGCTGCCGTGCCTCTTCCGCCCGCCGCAAGGCATCAGCTTTTTCCGACTGCGTATCTTCCTTCCAGACAAAGCCCATCTGCAGAATATGATAGGCGTCTTCCTTCACTTTCTGGGCATAATTTTTATCGTAGAATTCACGGATCCGCTCCTCATTCACCACAACCCGTGAGCGGATTTCGTAATCAACCAATCTATCCTGCAAAAGTTGGCCCCGTACAAGTTCGCGATAGTCGTGCTCGTTGGAACCCATGAGCGCCATCTGTTGCCAGAATTTTTCAGGAGTGGTCTTGTTGCGCTCGATAATTCTGCTGATAGCGCTTTCCACTTCGGGGTTGCCCACCGAAATCCCCAGTTTTTTAGCCCGTTGCGCAACAATGAGCTTGTCAATGAGGCTGGACAGCATGTCCTCCCTGGCTTTCAGCAAGGTCGGCTCGACCTGTTCCGCTGGAGCCTCCTGAATAATCCGGCGAAACAGGGCCGCCCCTTCCCGATTGAGATCGCTAAAGGTGATGACATCATCGTTGACTATGGCAACAATGCGATCCACCATCTCCGCCCGAACCACGGGCGCGTGGGATAAAACGAGAATACACAGGGAGGCACATAAAACATGAAAGGAAAATTTCACTGATTCACTCATAACTGTTTGAAAATATTGTTTTTAATCTTAACATGCTTCTTAGCCGGTAAATTCTACCACAGTCATTTTCAAATGTCATCTTCCGCGAACAAAGCAAGAATATTTTGCGCATTCCGGAGTATATTCTCCGGCGACGCACCGGATTCAATTGCAACAATCAAACGAGCCTCAGGGGTGAACCGCGCCTGATTTTTGTGTTTTTCAAGAAAGCGCATAATTTTCTCAGGTGTCACCGGTGTCTTTTCATGGAAAGAAAAAACAAGATTTGCAGGACCCTGCTCCAATTTGGTAATCCACAACTGTCTGAGCAGAGCTTTCAAGGCCATCACCTCAAACAGGTTGAGCGCCTCCTGGGGCAACTGACCGTACCGGTCGGCAAATTCATCCTTAAGGTCCATCAGCTCTTCCACCTGCTCCGCATTGGTCAGGCGACGGTAGGCAATATATCGTTGTTCCGTTGCAGGGATATAACGCTCCGGGAGAAATGCCGATATCTTGAGATTGATTTCAGGTTCAATCTGCTCGGGTCCCAGCTCCGCGGCATTGGCCCCCTTTCGCTTCAAGTCGAGAACGGTTTGCTGCAGCAGTTCAAGGTAGAGGTCATATCCCACTGCGGCAATATTACCGCTTTGCGAGATCCCGAGGATATTGCCTCCCCCCCGGATTTGCAGATCGCTCATTGCCAGCTTGAAGCCGCCGCCAAGCTCGTTATAATCCATGAGCGCCCGCAAACGTTGCTGAGCATCCTTGGACAAGCCATCCAGCGAGGGAACAAGCAGATAGGCATATGCCTGTTCTTTTCCCCGCCCAACCCTGCCGCGGAGCTGATAGATTTCGGCCAGGCCGAGCCGGTCCGCCCTGGTAATGACAATGGTGTTGGCGTTTGGAATATCAAGGCCGGACTCAATAATGGTGGTGCAAACCAGCACATCAATCTCCCGCTTGACAAAGCGGACCATGATTTCTTCAAGGGCCTTCCCGGGCATCTGGCCATGGGCCACAGCCAACCGTGCTTCCGGGACAAGCTTCTGCACCCGGGCCGCCATTTCCTGGATGGAGTGAACCCGGTTATGAACCAAAAAAACCTGCCCGCCCCGTTGCAGCTCCCGGACCACGGCTTCCTTAATCACCAGTTCGTCATCACGGGCCACAAAGGTTTTCACCGGTCTCCGGAACTCGGGCGGTGAACTGATCACAGAAAGATCGCGAATACTGAGCAGCGATAATTGCAACGTCCGGGGAATGGGGGTGGCGGTCAGGGTCAGGACATCGACCTGGCTTTTCAGTTTTTTGAGTTTTTCCTTGTGGGAAACACCGAAACGGTGTTCTTCGTCAATAATCAGGAGCCCAAGACGTTTGAAGATCACATCCTGGGACAACAACCTGTGGGTGCCGATAAGGATATCAATCCTCCCCTCGCGCACCTCCTTAACAATCTGCTTC
This sequence comes from Desulfurivibrio sp., assembly GCA_013791995.1. Taxonomy (GTDB): domain Bacteria; phylum Desulfobacterota; class Desulfobulbia; order Desulfobulbales; family Desulfurivibrionaceae; genus Thiovibrio. The sequence goes on from VMSS01000022.1 coordinate 19,993, forward strand.
TGCTCCCCTGTACTGCGAAAACGGGTAAGGCTTTCCACTCGAACCGGAAATCCCTGCAATCGTTCCCTAAAGGTGGCGGCATGCTGCTCCGCCAGCACCGTGGTCGGCACCAGAATTGCGACCTGAAAATTATCCTCAACCACCTTGAATGCCGCCCGGATGGCAACCTCTGTCTTGCCGTAGCCAACATCTCCGCAAACCAAACGATCCATGGGCCGAGGCGCAGTCAGATCATCAAGAACCTCATTGATCGCCTTGAGCTGTCCGGTGGTTTCATCATAGGGAAAGGACTCCTCCATCTCATGGAACAGCTCGTCCGGCTGCGAAAACGCATACCCCTCCACCATCGCACGCCGGGCATAGAGGCCAAGCAGATCCTGAGCCACCTTCCAAACCTCTTCCTTAACCTTATCCCGCCGGGTCTGCCAGACCTTGCCGCCCAGCTTGTCGAGTTTCGGTTCGGTATCGGAAAGCCCCTGGTACTTGCTGATTACCTTGAGCTGATCCACCGGCACAAAGAGCTTGTCTTCATCGCGATACACCAGCTCAAAAAAATCGTTGGCTATACCCCCCAACTCGATATTGACCAGCCCTTGGTATCTGCCCAAACCATGGGCCATGTGGACCACAACATCTCCGATGGCAAGCTCTTCAAAACTCACCGGAGGCCTGCTGCGTTGCGCGCCCTTCTTTTTGGCTGCTCCCAGACGGAGTTCGCCGAAAAGTTCGCTTTCCGAGACCCAATGCATCCTTGCCGCAGGCAGATCAAAGCCTGCGGCAAGGGGTGAATCCACAAGGATAATCTGACGGCTAGAAGAAGCGCTCTCCTCCACCGGAGCTCCGATGATGACAACCGGCAGATCGTATTGGTGGAGCAGTTCCGCCATATGTTCCGCGTGCCGCCTGGTGCGGCAGGCAAAAAATACTGTATCTCCGGCCTCAAGCCAGGCGAACAGCTGCCTGGCCAATTCAGGCATCATCCCCTGATTTTTACGCTGCAGGTTAAGCTGCTGTTTGAGAAGGACATGGTTGCCGCAGGGAATCTCCAGAGTTTCGCTCTCTTCCATGTCCGGATGAGCAAAATCGTAGAATCGTCCTCGCAGGAAACACCCCAGCCGCTCATGCCATTCGCTTTCCGGCAAAAAAATCTGCTCAGGCGGCAAAACAGGGAGGTTTGAAGCGATGGCCTCGGAAAAATTCGCGGCAATTCTTTCGCGGCAAAGGGCCAGGCTTTCGGCTATGTCGGTTGGCGAAGAGAAAAAAACGATGGCATCGTTCGGAAGGTAATCAAGCACTGTTGCTGTTTCGTGGAAAAGCGGCAGCAAAAACTCAATCCCGGGAAAACGCTGGCGGTTATGGAGGCAATCCTCCATAACCTTGGCCCGCTCGCTGTCCCAGGACAAATCCTCGGCAAAACCATTAAAACGATCGACCAGTTGCTGCAATCCACGTTCATCAGCAGGATAGAGAATATCACTTACCGGCAGTAAGACGATCTCCTCCATTTCTCCAATCGAGCGCTGACTGATAGGGTCAAACTTACGGATGGACTCAACAGTGTCGCCACAAAAATCAAGCCGAACAGGCATATCGAAGCCCGAGGGAAAAATATCAAGAATCCCGCCGCGCAGACTGAATTCGCCCACCGACTGCACCAGAGCCGCCGCATCATACCCGCAGGCGGCAAGGGAGGCGATCAACCCTTCAAGATCGGTATCTTCTCCCCGCATGACCAACTCGGCCAGATTCGCAAGGGAAGTGCGGGGAAGAACCCTTCTCTGCAGGGCTTCAATAGATGTGACCAGGATAAACGGCTTATCGGCGCTGTGTATCTGAAACAGGGTGGCAAGCCGCTCAGCCACGGTCCCGCTGTCCGGCGACAAGGGAGTATAGGGAGGAATTTCATGACCGGGAAAATAAAAAACAGGGATGTCGGTAAAAAGCGCCATATCCTGAACAAGATGCTGGGACGCTGTTTCACTTGGAGTAATACAGAGGATTGACCGCTGGCCGAGCCAGGCTGTTCGGCCAAGGTGGAAGGCTGGGGCGCTTCCCCGCAAGCCGATGATATTAACGGATCGGCCCTCGGTGAAGAGGGCCGTCAATCTGTTATCCATTTTTTATCTGGAGGATGCTGAAAACGCCGGAGCAAAACGACACATTCAAAAACACGATCATTTCCTAAAAAGCCCCGCCTATGCTGAAATCCCAAACACCCTGCTTCTCACCCTCTTTCGGGTCAAGATTATAACCCCATTCAAGGCGTAAGGGGCCCATGGGCGAGAGCCAGCGGAAACCCAGGCCGGTACTGTAACGAAGATCTCCAACATCCCAGGTTTGCGCATCGGTATACACGTTGCCCATATCGAAGAACACCAACCCTTTAAGACCGATCTCCTTGACAATGGGAAAGATCCATTCCAGGTTGCCATACCACATTTTTTCGCCGCCGATCCTGGAATACGTAACACCATCATTATTCAATTCCAGAGGGCTGATCTTGCCGCTGTCAAATCCCCGGATGGTGTTGAGGCCGCCCAGATAGAATTTTTCATATACCGGCAGCTTGCCTTCCTGGTTTTCAACAGCATATCCGATGGCTCCCTTGACATGGAAGGTTGTCTCCCACATCAACGGATAGTACCAGCCGGAAGTTGCCTCATATTTGGTAAAATCGCTGTCTCCGCCCAAGGGTCCGCCCGCATGCTTGACGGAATAGGTGGTGAGCCATCCCTTGGAGGCATCGGTAAGTTTATTCCTGGTGTCCTTGGAAAGGCCGACCCTGACAAAGCTTGTAGTTTCGATGAACTGGGAATCAATGATAACTTGTGAGGCATACGGCGAAATATCGGTGAGTTTGGTGTCATCAAAGCCATAGCCCCAGCCGAGATTCCATTTATTCCACACAGGATAGGCAAAGCGCAGGGCGGCACCGGTGGAATCCTTGGTGTAATCGTCGTATTCTCTGGACCAGTTGTAAAGATCGTAACCGAACAGCAACTTGGTGTCGTTCAGGCGAGGCTCGGTGAAGCTGAAGTTGTAACGGTTGCTGGCGGAACTGACATTGGCCTGCAGGGAAAGCCGCTGCCCCTTGCCGAGAAAGTTGTTCTCGCTGACCTCGCCCATGAACATAAGATTGTCCACCGAACTGTAACCGGCGCCGACACTGAAGGTGCCGGTGGCTTTTTCCTTCACTTCGACCACAACATCCATGAGGTCTTCCTGCACGGTCGGCTCCGGGGTCACGTTCACCTCTTCAAAAAACTCAAGCCGCTGGAGACGTTCACTGCTCTTTCTCACCGCGCTGGCATCAAGAAGTCCGCCCTCCTTGACCTGCATTTCCCGACGGATGACCTTGTCTCTGGTTCGGGTGTTGCCCTTGATATTGATCCGGTTTATATGCACCAATGTTCCCTGGGCAACCTTGAGCGACAAATCCATGCGCTTGTCTTCATCATTCTTGACAAGCTTCGGTTCCACCTCGGCAAAGGCGTAGCCACTTTCCGCATAGCGGTCCGTAAGACGCAAAACATCTTCGCGTAAAATCTTTCGGCTGAAAAACTTTTCCTTACTCAATTCCACCAGACTGAAGAGATCGTTTTTATCGCCAACGATGTCCCCCTCGATTTCAATGGTGCCGACCCGATAGCGATCGCCCTCCTGAATATCAAAGGTGACATACAGCCAGTCGCCTTCATCGGTTATCGCCGGCTCACCGATTCTGGCTTCAATATAGCCGCTGTTGTGATACAGGGCGCCTAGCCGGGAACGATCCTGCTCGAGCAGATCGCGCTTCAACTTGCCCGACTCGGTAAACCAGGAGAGCAACCCCTTTTCCGAAGTCGTCATCTCCTTGCGCAATTCACTCGCGGTAAACGCCTTGTTGCCGACAAAACGGATATCCTTGATATACATTTTGACACCTTCTTCGATGTCAAAGGTCACATTCACTTTATCGGGAGTGGCATAGTTGAGCTTGGCGGCGACCTGAGTCCGGTAAAACCCCTTATCTTTATACAGTTTACGGATGTTTTCAACGGAGGTCTGCACCTCCTTGGTGTTGATGATGGTGTTGGGAGAAATGCTCACCACTTCTTTTACATCTTTCTCATCAAGCTCGTTTTCGCCATTGATAAGAACCTGGCCGATGACTGCTTTCTCCGTAACCTGAAAGACAATGTTCTTGCCTTTATCCGTGTCGGTTACAAGAATCTGCACATCGTCGAAATACCCCATCTGGAAGATGCTTTTCAGATCCGCCCGCAAAAGTTCCGGGGCATAGCGTTCCCCTGCCTGACTTTTCACCTGACGCATGATGGCCCCGGAATCTATACGCCCGTTTCCGGCAACACCGATGGACTGGACAAGAAAATATTGACCGGTGTGGGAAAGGATGTCGGTGACCATCTGATTCAGGGATTTCTGCAGCTCTGTCTCGTTATTGCTGACCTGATAATAAAATTTGGGGGGATTATTGCCAAAGATGTCATAGACGACAAAGTCCAGACTGAGTTGCTCGCCAAGCTTGGTGATACTGCCGACCGCCACATAGTTTACCACAGACGAGGCGATCAATGGCTTCAGTGCCTCAACCTTGGGGGGCCAGTGCTCGTACCCGAGCTTCTGTTGCACTTCCTCTCTGGGCAGAACTACCAACCCCTTGCTCTGCGCAACATCCGACAGTGCTTTATCACTCAGGCTGAGCAGCTGATCAACCCCCGATTGGGCATTGATTCGAGGGGGAACCATGACGGTGTTCGGCTCGAGGCCCGCAGCAAAAGCCGCCCCTGCCAGAGGCAGGATGCCCTGCGTAACAACAAGGACAAGGGCTGCGATAACAATTTTCATGGACCCACAAAAAAGGCGGGAGCGTAAAATGTGGCGGGCTGTGTTGTCTTGTTTCATACTCTCGATTTCGCTGTGAAGGGACTTGAATGACCGCCCCAAAGCATGCGGCCGGGCTGGCGATCTGTTAGCGTATCAGAATTATCAGGCATTGGCACTACTGTCAAGAATCTTTGCTCTCATCCCGAGTTTCATGCAAGCCCCCGTCCCGCAAGGTGAGACATCGGCCCATCCGCCGCGACAGCTCAAGGTTGTGCGTGACCATGACCGTTGCCAGGGACAGGGTCTCGCTCAAATCCCGGATCAGATCAAAAACTTTAAACCCTGTTTTGGGGTCGAGATTTCCGGTGGGCTCATCTGCAAGAAGGACAGCGGGCTTCATAACCAGAGCCCGAGCCAAAGCGACGCGCTGTTGCTCGCCTCCTGAAAGCTCGCCTATCTTGTGAGCGGACCGGTTTAAGACCCCGACACGATTCAGGAGATATTCTGCATATTCGACAAGCTCTGAATGTTTGTGTCCGGCGATAAGACCGGGCAACAGAACGTTTTCCAGGGCATTAAACTCAGGAAGCAGATGATGGAACTGGAAAACAAATCCAATAACCTGATTGCGGAACAGGGCCAACTGGTCATCGGTTTTCTCAAAAACATTTTCGCCACGGTAAAAAAGCTGTCCCTTGCTGGGCTGATCAAGGGCGCCCAGGATATGCAGCAGGGTTGTCTTGCCGGTGCCGGAAGCGCCAACCACCGCAACCATCTCTCCGGCCGCAAGCCTCAGGTTCACGCCGCTGAGCACCTGCAGGGTGCCATAGCTGCTGAATTCCTTATAAATATCCCGCGCTTCAAAAAAGAAGCCCGGCTCTGATGCTCCACTGGACATGGGGGCCATCTCCTTGCACATAATCATGGGCAAAAATCAGTAACTCTTTAATGTATAAGCGACCAGCGGGGCACAGATGCGCGCCGTCGTGATCGCTTGGCCCTCCACTATTCGTAACGCAGCGCCACGGCAGGGTCGACCTTGGCCGCCTGCCAGGAGGGATACAAGGTGGCGACCAGGGTAATCACCGTTGCCGACAGGGCAATGAGGATGACATCCGAAGGCAGAACCAGGACCGGCAGGGTGGAAATCGGATACACATCGGGCAGCTTGATAAACTGGTAGCGGCTGAGAATCGCGCAGAGCCCCAGACCACCCAACACGCCAAGCACGGTGCCGACAAGGCCTATTACCAACCCCTCATAAATAAAAATCCGCATGATACTGCCGGATGTGGCGCCCATGGATTTCAGGATGGCAATATCCTTGTTCTTTTCCATAACCACCATGATCAGGGTGCTGACGATATTGAAGGCGGCCACCATCACCACCAGGGCCATGATCACCGAGAGTGCCGTTTTTTCCAGGGCGAGGGCGGAAAAGATATTACGATTCATCCGCATCCAGTCCTTGGCGAAAAAATTCGGCCCCAGGGCCTTTTCAATTCGCTTGGCAACCTGGTCCGCCTCATTGAGATCAAAGGTTTTCACCTCCAGGCCATGC
>VMSS01000019.1 GCA_013791995.1 Desulfurivibrio sp.
ACCGAGAAGAGTCCTTTCCAGGAAAGAGCACTGAAGGTGGGCTCGATCCGATGGCCATTACCGACCCGGTCAGTGCCTACTTCATTTTGAGCGACGATGCACAGGAGGAGATCAGCGGGGCCGACAAGAAAAAAATGGCTGGGGGACAATCCTTCAATAATAAAACGCCTAGTTCTACTCCGACATATTTCTTGACAAGTTGTTAAGGATGTGATATGCATTCTTCATGGAAACTGAAAACGTATTTTTCGGGATAGACGACTACATGGCAATGTTTGCTCCTTACATTAAAAGAGTTGAGGCAAGAGAGCTGGCGCAATGTTATGTTGTCGGGTTGATGATGGATGGGGACAGGAAGTCTGTCGAGCCGATGTCGGAGAGGGTCCACGCCTCGGAAAGGGGGATGCAGAGGTTGTTGACAGAGGTCAAGTGGGACCGTGACGGCGCATTTGGTGAATACAGGAGACGGATGCTTGCGGAGACTGCTGATTCCCAGGGAGTATTGGTTATTGATGATACGGGATTTCCCAAGAAGGGTCGCCATAGTGTTTGTGTGGCCAGACAGTATTGCGGATCTCTTGGGAAGGTGGATAACTGCCAGATCGGGGTCAGTTTGACCTACGTGGGTCAGGGGTTTGCCTGGCCTTACGCGATGGAGCTTTTTGTTCCTCAATCCTGGGACAATCCGGATGATCCTGAATGTGTAGCGATGCGAAAGAAGACCTATATGCCGGAGGATGTCCATTACCAGGAGAAGTGGCAGATGGCGTTGAAACTGATTGATCAGGCCAGAGCGGATGAAGTTCCCCACCGGGCAGTGGTGGCCGACGGTTGGTATGGAAACATAACGGAGTTTCGCCAGGGGCTGGATGATCGGGAAGAGAGCTATGTCGTCGGCGTTTATTCGGATACGCAGGTCTTTCTGGAATCTCCGGTTTTCGTTCAACTCGATCCCCAGGAGAAGAAAAGAGGAAGAAAGAGGAAATATCCGAAACTGATAGAGACGAATCCCTTGCCGGTCAAGGTCTCTGAACTGGGAAGAAGTGTCGCTGAAGGAGACTGGGAGCATCTGGAGATCCGGCGAGATTGTCTGGATAAACCATTGGTGATTGAGGCTGTATCCAGAAGGGTATTTCCTGCCCAGGGCTACCGGAAGGGAACCACTCATGAAGAAGTCTGGCTGATCATCGAGCGAAGAAAAAAGGATGAAGAACGATATGAGCTCCGGTACTTCTTCAGCAACATGCCCCAGGACATGCCGACCCTGGAGATGGTTCGTCTCTTTCATGAACGGTTTTGGATTGAACAGGGATACCAACAATTGAAGGAAGAGCTGGGCTTGGATCACCATGAGGGCAGAAGCTGGACCGGTTGGCGTCGGCATGTACTGCTGGTCATTCTTGCATTTGGTTATCTGACCCTCCAGCGCATACAGGAAAAAAAACGCGTACAGCAGGCCCTGTGGTGCCAGAGAATGGGAATGACTCAAATCACTCTTTCCCAATGAATCCAGACTATTTGGAATCATGGAAGGAACGTGTTTGTCCCGTCCGTTCCTCAGAACGATGGCGGAGCAGGCAAAGAGGACTGAAACAAATGCCATCTCTGCCCGATGTTCGGCATTGGATCGCGTTATACCTGATGAAGATGTTGATCTGAGCATAATCATTTATATGTCGGAGTAGAATTAAACCGGACGATCCTTTATAAACCCGGGCTCGACAAGTCTAAGGAAAAGGCCTAATCCCGATAATAAAAAAACCCAACCAGCGCCAAAACTATAATAATTAAACCAAACCCGAG
>VMSS01000143.1 GCA_013791995.1 Desulfurivibrio sp.
CAAGTGATTTGGCCAGCCATGGCCACACCGCCCGGCGGGGTTACCCCGTGGGCAGAATCCAGCGGGGTAATCCCGGCAACGTTATGCCCGGTTCTCTCCGCCCCCAAACTGACCCAATGGAAATTACCCCCGGCCAGCGTGTTTGTTCCCGCCTCGGTACCGGTGAGGCCATAGTTGGGCGTAGTGGTACCAAAGACGAAAGGCAGTGAGCCACTGATATTGGTACCCTGATGGCAACCGATACAATTGGTGTTGAGCAATCCCTCATTCACCAGGCCGCCGTAGACCTTACTTCCGCCACTCATTGTAAAGGCCATTGGGGTGCCACCCTGGCTGTTATGCATGGTATGACAATTCACACACGGTCCGCTCACCCTGGCTTGAGATACCCCAGGATAAGCCGCCAACAAGATACAAAATGTCCCCCATGCTGCCAGGTGTCGCATCATCATAGGCCCCTATCGTTTAAAAACCATGACCCTGCTGTTGCCCTCGTCTACTACACACAGACGCCCCATGTGATCCAAGCGTATCTCCTGGGGAAAGTACAGGTTATCCCGCCCCTGACCTTTTGACAGAAACTGGTATTTGAACTCGCCATTCCGACCGAAAGCCACAACCGTGCCCCGGTGCCGGTCGAGAACATAGAAAAGACCGATCGGATCGATTGCCAGGGACACCGGGAAATCAAGCCCGGTCAATTGTACCGCGGGGCTGGGACGACCATTCTCATCATAGGAATAGATCTGTTTTTTCTTCTGATCCAGAACCCAGATCTTCTTCTCCATCACCTTGAAATCGGAAAGCCAACCGGCACCGGCAGGCATTGTAAAGCTTTTCGTCACCTGCAAGGCTTCATCAAGCTGCAAAATCCGGCCGGAGGAACGATCAAGGACATAAACCTTGTCTCCGTCGGTTTCCATACGATCAACAAATACTTCCTGCCCCTGATGCTTCACTACAAGATGCGCTGTCTTCTTGTTTTTCAGATCAATTTTAGTCAGGCTGTTACGGCCCTTTTCCACGACCAGCAGCGATCCATCAGACAAACGCGCCATGTCGTAAGGCTTCTGAAGGTTGCCTTCCGCGGTGAACTCCTGCAGGTACTTGCCGTCTACACCAAAGGAGACGAGCTTATTGCCGGTGCTGTCCACCACGTAATAACGCTCTTTTTCCTGATCAACATACAGGGCAACGGGCAAAGCCATCCCTTTGCCTTGACCTTGAAGACTAAAGACAAACTTCCAGGGGGATTGCAATTCGACCGCCCAGGCCATGGAAGAGGCGGAAACCAATATCCCGAAGAATAGCAACCAACCAACAAAACACCTTGGTTCTTTCCGGAGCATAATCTCTCCCTTACGTTGGGTTAATAACTGCGATGACATTGCGTGCATAATTCCTTTTTCCCGCTCAAGACAAGATGGTAACGATTCGGTGAGCCCATTGGATCATGACAGGTCACACAGGTCATCATTTTCCCGGTTCGCTGGTCAAGCACCTTGTCACCCACGGGATGACTGAACTTGCCCTGGGTTAAATGACAGCGCGAACACACCTGGTTGCCGTCATCCCGCAACATGGCCAGTCGGTCAGAGCCATGGACCTCATGACACTCGCTGCAGGAACTCACAGAAGGATGCCGATGCAGGCTCTGGGCAGTACGGGAAAAAGTGTCTTCATGGCAGGGTTGGCATACCTTGTTGCCCGAGGTCTTCAACATTTTTTTGTCGTCTGCGGCATGCGGACTGTGACACAGGATGCAGCCGTTTTCCGCCCCGGCGAACATATGATTATGCGGTGCCATCATGCTGGTCTTCATTCCCGCGTGACACCGCAAACAGGCGTCGCTTCCGGTGTTCTGCTGAGGGCCATGACAGGAATCGCATTTTTTTTCGGCAAACGGCTGATGCAGATGCTGCCGGACAAGACCCTTGCGCGAACTTCCATG
>VMSS01000109.1 GCA_013791995.1 Desulfurivibrio sp.
AGAAGGGTAATGGCTGTTTCCCTCGGGGCAAGTGACTGGAGTTCGCCATTCCTGACTCCCTCGGCAATGATCATGCTGAGCGTTTCGATATATCCCGCCATTTTGTCTGCTATGGTTTTGGCCAGAGACAGATCTCCCAGATGAATCTCTTCGGAGAATATGAACCGGGGCAGGCCGGGATTTGCGGCAATCAGGGATGTGTGGGAGCGGAAAATAACGCTGAGTTTATCCAGGGCAGACCCTTTCCCCGCAGCAATTCCAGCCGCCTTGCCCATCACCGCCTCGCTGATGAAATCGCCCAACGCCTTGAGGATCTCCTGTTTGCCTTTGAAGTGACGGTAGATGTTGGCATCGCTCATTCCGGCCCGTCCGGCAATCTCGGTTATGGTGAGGCCATGAACCCCTTTTTCGCCGACAACCTTGAGCGCGGCTTGGACGATTTCTTTCCGGCGGATTTTTGTGTTTTTTTTCGGCAGCATCATGACCCCATTATGTGAATGCGCGTTCACATTACAGAATGGCTGAGTTGCTGTCAATTGGTTTTTTAAGGGGAACTGATGTGATGGGTGTCACTTGCGCAAAACAGGGACCCCGGATTCTCACTGTTCCGGCTTGACGAGCGATTCATCGGGGTCTAGGGTGAGGGCATACGATGTTGTAATAGTTGTGGAGGGAGGAAAAGATGGAGCAGGTTCAGATTGTTTGTCCAGGCGGTCAGCAAAGCTGTTGAGGCCCAAAGACGGCTCCTCGGGCAGGAGTTGCCATAACTGAGCAACCCTTTGTAGTCGGAATTCTTGAGACTTCAGTGGGACAAGTGGCGCAGGTTGCCACCACGCTTGGCCGCCGAGACCGCTGGGGCGCAATTACAGTGCGCTTCGGCTTCGGGCGGATGCGGTATACCGTCGAGCCGGGCCTGTATGCCGCCGGCTTTCCTGGTGAAGATTCGCCTGTTCTGGTCACTACCAATTATAAACTGAGTTTTGATCATTTGCGTTCTGCCCTGACAGGACAAAACGTCTGGATTGTGGTTCTCGACACTGAGGGCATCAATGTCTGGTGCGCTGCGGGCAAGGGCACCTTCGGCACCGATGCACTCTGCGCTCAGGTGGAAGCGAATAAGATTGGTCAACTGGTCCGGCATCGAAGGCTTGTTGTTCCACAGCTTGGCGCCCCGGGAATCGCGGCGCACGCAGTGAAGAGGCAAAGCGGATTTACCGTGGTGTATGGCCCTGTCATGGCCCGGCATCTTCCGGATTTTTTGCGAAACGGCATGAAGGCCACCCAGGAAATGCGTCGTAAGACGTTTCCTTTGGCGGAACGGGTTGTTTTGCTTCCGCTGGAATTCGTTATTGCCGGGAAATGGGCATTGCTCCTTTCTCTGGTGGTGTATGGACTAAGCGGCTTTTTTGGTCCGGCACCATTTTCGGAGAATGTGGGGCTGCACGGCAGTTTTGCAGTTGCCGGATTATGGAGCGGAATTCTTGCCGGGACAATAATAACCCCTCTATTTTTGCCGGTACTTCCCGGTCGGGCTTTTTCTTTGAAGGGAGCAGTGGCCGGTTTCCTGGCCGCGCTTATATTTTTGGCGTTTTTATACTCAGGTCAAGGAAGCTCGGGAGATATCCGGGCCGGTTTGGCCTGGCTGCTGCTCATTCCGGCCATTGCATCATTTCTTGGCATGGAATTTACAGGGGCCTCGACCTACACCTCGCTTTCCGGGGTAAAAAAGGAGATGCGTCTTGCTATGCCGCTGCAGATTGTGGCGGGAATATGCGGGCTATTCCTGCTTGCCTGGTCATGGAGGCTGTAATGGGGGGAACTAAAAGGCTGTTGTATCTCAAAGGAGTTGCCACTTTACGGCTTGATCAGGAGGCCTGCATCGGCTGTGGCATGTGTCTGGCTGTGTGTCCGCAAGAGGTCTTTGCCATGGATAAAGGCAAGGCGTGCATCATTGAGCATGACGCTTGTATGGAATGCTCGGCGTGCATGATGAATTGCCCGGTTGAGGCAATCTGGGTGCAAAACGGGGTGGGCTGCGCCCAGGCGGTGTTGCATACCATGTTGGGACGCAGCGGCAAAGCAGGGTGCTCGGCCGGGGAAAAACCGGGGGGTGGCGGGTGTTGCTGAGTTATATATTGGAAAACCTTACAGTGGGTTGCCGGTCCCTGTATTACATAGCTACTTCATCCGTGCCGGATACACCTGGGGCGGAGTTTGCGACCCGGCTTTGGGTGCAACTTGAACAGGGAGTGCCTCTGGTTGCGGCTGTGTCTGCGTCTGGGGTGGTTGCTGTGGCTGAGCAGCAGATTTCCCCTTTTTCTCCGGGTAGAGGCGCAGACTTATCCTTCGGTTGCGGGGATCAAAAGGGTCTTCTTTTATGATCGGATCCGTGGCGGCATACCCGGAAACCCGGAGGAGTCGGCTTGAGGGGATACCGTTTTTTTCCACCTCAACCCGGGCAGCGGAGGCCCGAGCCGTGGAAAGCTCCCAGTTGCCGAATTCTTTATTTGAAAATTTTACTGCATCGGTATGGCCTTCGATTTCAATGCGGTTTGAGGTGTTTTTGATGTTGTCGCAAAGCACCTTGAGAATTCTCTGACCGCTATCGGTCAAGACAGTGCTGCCCAAGGGGAACATGGGGTTTCCTTCCTTGTCCATGATGTCCACCTTGACTCCGCCTTCAACAACTTGGATGCTTACCTGTTCCTTGAGGTCGGCGAGCCGCTGTTCGATTTCATGCTGGAGCTGTTCCTTGAACCGTTCAAGGCCAGCGGCAGACCCTTCTCCTTCGCCTGCCCCGGAGGAGCTTTCGGTCTGGATGAGGCTGACCTGGGCCGTTGGAACGGGTTGTTCCATGGAGATGATTTCTTTGCCTCCGCCGGCGCCGCCCTCCGTAAAAAGGCTATATTCCTGAAAATATCTGGCAAGCTCTTCTTTTTTCGGTTGGGGGGCCATGTTGACCAGCCACATGAGAAGGAAGAATGCCATCATGCCTGTCATGAAGTCGGCAAAGGCGACCTTCCAGCTGCCGCCGTGGCCGCCGCCGCCCTGTACCTTCTTGACTTTCTTTATGATTATGCTTTTGTCTTCCACTTCTTGATGGCCTCCTCAACTTCGGCAAAGGAAGGGCGATCGTCGCCGGGGATGGCGCGTCGGCCGGCTTCGACGGCAAACTGCACCATGAAGCTGGTGGAATAGGCAGCGAGGAGGGAGGTTTTTATGACCCGCAGAAAGGTTTCGCGTTCATGGGCATGGTGCTCCAGCTTGGTTCCCATGGGTCCGACAAAGCCGTAACAGGCAAGTACGCCAAAGAAGGTGCCGACCAGGGCCGCGCCGATATGGTGGCCCAGGACCTCGGCCGATTCATTGATGTAGCCCATGGTGATAACAATGCCCAGAACCGCCGCGACAATGCCCAGGCCTGGCAGGGCATCGCCCATCTTGGTAATGCTGTGGGCGGGCAGCATCCGCTCGTGCTGATTGGAGTCCAGGTCGACCTCCATGAGGTTGTCCAGTTCATAGGCGGGATAATTGGCGCTGAGCATGGTGCGGACCGTGTCGCAGATGAATTCTGCTGCTTCGCGGTCTTTCATGATGTTGGCGTATTTTTGGAAGAGCGGGCTTTTTTCGTAGTTTTCGATGTCGGATTCGATGGCGACCAACCCTTCCTTCTTGATCTTGAAGAAAACGGCGTTCATGAGCAGTAATAGCTCGAGATAATGGGCCTTGCTCAGGTGGGAGTCGGCAAAGATACCGCCGAGATGGGAGACAATAACCTTCAACGATTTGGCGGGCGAGGAAATGATCAGGGCACCGATGGCGGCGCCGAAGATGATGATTACCTCAGCCGGCTGAAACAAGACGTGGAAGTTGCCGCCCGGCATGGCGTAGCCGATGACGACTGACCCTAAAACAATTACTATGCCTATGATAGTGAGCATACGATATGTGTTCCCTGTGGAATCCGAATTATCTTGTTGTCTTGCGGATGGTGTCGAGTCTTCTTCGCCAACCGGGAAAGCGCGGAGTTACAGCCAACGCTGACTGATGAGTTGTTCTTTTTGTTTCTTGAGCGCATAGGTGGCGATGGCGTCCTGAATGGCTCCGTTTGCCGCGGAAAACTGGATGGCCACCTGAAATCCGCCCTCCGGCAGGGCAGTGGTCCGTGCTATCGAACCGCCGACCACGACCCAGCAGGGCTGGTCCGCAGGCAGGAGGATATGGACCTCAACGATATCTCCGTCTTCGAGAGTTTTATGGGTTACGAGCTTGATTCCGCTGGCGCTTAAGCTTACCTCCCCAACCCGTGTTGCTTCCTGCTGTCTGGCAATAAGATGAAAATCAAGGAGGCCATCGAGTTTGGCGTTGAGCTGGAGGAGCACTTGGGTCAGGGAGGGTTTGAGATCTTTCTTCTCGTTGTACCGGGGAATCTTGTAAAATTCAAACAGGAGATCCAATTTGGCATTGGCGTCAAGGAGCATCAGGGCAAAAGAGGGATCGATTTCGTGGGAAGAAGACTTTAATCCTGCCCCGAGTCTGCCGGAGTCGGAAAGAGCAACGGGAATAATCCTGGCCACGGGCAGGACGCCGTTTTCTATTTTTTGCACCGATGTTGCCAGCAGATCATCAATCCGGAAATTTTCCCGGCGATTTTGATCACTGGTGTCAGCAGGGTTGTCGTTTGTCATGCGTATGTATCCTCTGTGAAATACTGTATATCATACCCTGTTGCGGGAAATATGGAATTATTTTTTCCTCAAAAAAATGGTGTTGTATTGCCTGAGAGTCTGTGTGCCATGGCAAGGCAGGAAGGTTAATGCACCGAACAGGAGATGCAGGGGTCGTAAGCCCGCACCAGCATCTCGGCAAGTAATTCAATCTCCCGGTCTTGTTTTCCGGTTCCGGCGTATTGGCTGGCCAATGCCTCGATGTCGTGCAGGATGTTGGCGTGGTTCTGGCTGGTGGGGATAACGCAATCCGCCTTGATCACCTTGCCGTGGCTGTTAAATTTGTAATAATGATAGAGGATGCCTCTGGGAACCTCCACCGCACCGACCCCTTCCCCTTTTTTCGCCTGCACCGGCTGGCGCGGTTCCTGCCAGGGACTGCCCAGCAGGGTGTCGATGAGTTGCACGGAATCAAAGACCACGTGCACGCATTCAACTAACTGGGCCACATTGCACATATACGGGTTGTGATTCACCGGGACAAGGCCCAGGGATTTCGAGACCTCTTGGGCTGTGGGATGAAGCAGGGGGAAGTTGTTGTTCAGGCGGGCCAGGGCACCCACCGCGAAGGAAGCGCGCGACAATTTGCTCAGCTTGGAGGTGAAGCCCTCTGCGCAATATTCATTGGTCATACCCCGGTACTGATGCTCTTTTTTCAGGACACCATCGGTGGAGACAAGCCCGCCGCCGATAAAAGGATAGTCGGTCTCACCCTTGAGGGAGACGAATTCCGTTTCCCGGCTAAAATCCGGGATACCAAAAGTTTTAAACAGTTCCGCCGAAGCCAGCAGGTCAGGAACCGAGGCCAACAGCCGCTGGCGGATTTTTTCCAGTTCGCCCTTTTCCGGCAGCATGGTGAAGCCGCCCACCACGGTTCGGGTTGGGTGCAACCGTCTGCCGCCGATGATGTCGCAGGCATCGTTGGCCAGCAGTTTGAGACGCAGGGCCCGCTGCACCACCTCCGGATGACTCTTGGCCAAAGGCAGCACACTGCCGACGCCGAGAAAATCAGGGGCGGCAAGAAAATACAGGTGCAGGATGTGGCTTTGCAGGGTTTCCATGTGCTTGAGCAGGAGCCTTAGATTCGCGGTCTGGGGTGAGGGAGTGATGCCAAAGGCATTTTCCACCGCTCGAATGCTGGCCAGGGTGTGACCGATGGAACAGATCCCGCATATCCGCCCGCAGATATAGGGCGCGTTTTCCCAGTGCTTGCCCACCAGCAGGGCTTCGAAGAAACGAGGGGTTTCGACGACCTCCCATTGCGCTTTTTTGACCACGCCGTTTTTTATGCTGATGGTGATGTTGCCGTGGCCTTCCACTCTGGTCAGGTGGCGGACATCGACTTCGCAGGAGAACTTCATGATTTTTTTTTCCTGGCTGGAGTTTTTTTGTTTTGGGAACGGACAGTGTCGGCGAAAGAGGCAAATCCGCCAAAGCATTCCAGCCGGTCGAGGAGTATCTCGTTGCTGAAGCCATAGATGTGCATGATCTCTTTCATCTGATTGAGATTGGCCCCTTCTGCCGGACCACGGCAACCCCAGCAGCCTCTGCGGTTGCTGGTGCACCAAGCATCGCAGCCGGCCCGGGTGACCGGGCCCAGGCACGGTTCGCCGAGTTCGAACAGGCAGATATTTTCGTTGGCCTTGCACTCCATGCACACCGGATATTCCGGGTGGCGCACCGTTTTTCCCACCACCAGATCGGTGACGATTCTCTCGACCTCTTCCTTTTTTATGGGGCAGCCGAAGATCTCGAGGTCCACCTGGACGAAATCCGCGAGGGGATGCACCTCCATGGTCTCGATGGGAAAGTCGCCGTACACCTCCTTTTTGACCCAGTCCAGATCGCGGAAGCGGTTTTTGAGCTGGTTGACCCCGCCAAAGCAGGCGCAGGAACCAAGGGCGACCAGAATCTTGGCATGTTTGCGTATCTCGGTGAGCCGGGTTATTTCATCCTTCCGGGTGACGCTGCCCTCGACAAAGGCGATGTCATAGGTGTCGGCGCGTTCGCTCATCCCTTCGCGGAAATTGACGATCTCCACCAGATTAAGAAAATCCAGCAGGGTCGCTTCGTTGTTCAGGAGCTGCAGCTGGCAGCCTTCGCAGGAGCTGAGCTCAAAGAACCCGACTTTTGGCCGGACAAGAGGGATGCCAAGGTAGGAGAGTTGCCCGCTCATCTTAGATCGCCTCCTTGAGGTTCATCACCGACCAGTAATCAAAGACCGGGCCGTCCAGGCAGGTGTAGGTGGAGCCGATATTGCAACGGCAGCATTTCCCCCGGCCGCAGTGCATGCGGCGCTCCAGGGAAACGAACATCTTCTGCATGGGCAGTCCGGCCTCGGTCAGCATCTTGCAGACGAAATGGAACATGACCGGCGGCCCGCAGACAATGGCATAGGTGTTCTCGCGCAGGCTGACAGTCTGGTTGATGCGTTCCTTCAGTAATTCGGTAATCAACCCGGTGCGCCCCTGCCATTTTTTATCTGCCCGGTCTACGGTGATGCCGAGGTTGATGTCGAACCTCTGCCATTCTTCGTACTGGTAGGTAAAGAGCAGTTCTGCCGGACTCTTGGCGCCGTACATGATATCCACCCGTCCGTATCGGCTCCGGTTTTCCAGTACGGATAACAGGGGGGAGCGCAGGGGGACTATGCCCAGCCCTCCGCCGATGAGCAGGAGATCGTTGCCCTGCATCTTTTCTAGGGGGAAATGGGTGCCGAACGGACCGCTTACCCCTACCTTGGTTCCCCGCTCCACTCGATCCAGAAAATTGGTGAAATTTCCCACCGCCCGGATGCACAGTTCAAGGTCTCCGTGCCTTACCGGGGAAGAGGAAATGGAGAAAGGTGCTTCGCCGATTCCGGGCAGCTCAAGCATCACGAATTGACCTGGCCGGAAGGAAAAATCGTTTCGCTGAATGGGGTCGATGATCTGGATCTGGTAGAGTTTTTCTGTGGCGGTCAGCGGGTAGATGCTGGTGATCTCGGCCGGCAGGGTATATTCGAAACTGCCGGGGTCTTCCTTGCGGCGTGAGGCAGGGTTTTTTTCGAGAATGTCGAGAAAAGCGAGCTTGTTCTGCATGGCTTACTCCTCGCCCCGGACACTGGCGATCACCGCCGGGGGGGTGATGTCGGCAAGACAGGCTGCACCGCAACGGCCGCAGCCAACGCAGAGGGGTTCTTCAAATGCCTCCACAAAGCCGCGGTGTTTGTGATAGTACCTGTATTTCAGGCGGCTGGCGCTTGTCGGCCGGAAATTATGGCCTCCAGCCACCTTGGCAAAGTCGATGAGGTTGCAGGAGTGCAGGGATTTCGTTTTGCCGGCGTGTTTCAGATCAAGGTCGATATGCTCATCAACACCATAGCAGTAGCAGGTGGGGCAGACATTGGCGCAGGTTCCGCAGGAAAGGCATTTATCGCCCCAGTAATCCCAGGCCTTGGATTCAAATTCGAGGTCGAGGATTTTGGTGAGATCCGAGGTCTCCACGGCGGCGGTGTAACCTTTGCTTTTCTTGCCGGTTATCTGCTTGTAGAGTGCGTGGTCTTTGGCGCTCGGGTCCTTGCAGCTGATCTGGCTTAGCAGGTCAAAGGCAGTGGCGGAAAGGATCTCTACAAAATATTTGTTGCCCAGGTCGGTGAGAAACAGATCGAAACCGTGGACGGCGGAATCTGTTCCCATGGAGCGGCAGAAACATTGGGGTTCCGGGTCGCAGTCCAGTCCGATGATGAAGAGGTTTTTCCGTTTGCCCATATAGTATGGGTTTGGGTAGGTGCTTTGCGCCAGGACCAGATCGAGTTTGTTCAGGGCATTGATGTCGCAGGCGTGCATGCCGAAGAAGACCAAGGGCTTGTAGACATTGAGATCAACATGTTTTTCCCAGCCGTCATGGGTCATTACAAAGCTGGACAAGGTTTCCTGGTAGGGAAGGACAAAGCGCTTGGGCGAATGCATCGTCTGGGTGTAGTCGAGGGCAAGTTCGTCAAAATCATAGACCACATCGAAATCGTACAGGGGGTTGGAGTTACGGTCGTTGCCCCTGTTGACCGGGCCGACAATGATGTTGACGGCCAGCAGCTCATAGAGCCGGGCGAGTTCCTGCTTTTTGAAAACCTTGAAGATCATGACAGCCCTCCGCGGCAGAGTGGGGTGCGGCGCGCCGTTTGCTTGAGAGAGCGGCCCATGTCTATGGGATATAACGATTGGCTTCCGGCTGTCAAGAAATTGTCCAACGGCAAGGTCATCTCGCCACGACGAAAGCTTCGGGGAAGCCGGAGCCTGTCATGATCTGCTCAATCTGTTTGGCCGCAGTCAGCGTCGATCCGGCCTTTACCTGGACGCGGTAGAATGTCTGATCGCCACGCTCGTAGGGGACGGTCTCGGCTTCTCTGCCCTCCTTGCTTATCTTCTCCTTCAGTCGGTCGGCATTCTCGCGGACGGTGAAGGCCCCGATCTGGACGTAAAAATCGCCCTTTTGGAAATCTTCGTGGGGCAGGAACTGGGCTGCGGTTTTGTTGTCGGCGAGTTGGACGGTTTCCGTCTCTCCTAAAGCAGTGATCCGGACCTGCCCGGTTCCTTCTTTTATAATACCGAGATCCCTGGCCACATTGTAGGAAAGATCAATGATTCTGTTGCCCACAAAGGGGCCGCGATCGTTGATTCGCACCGTGGTGGAGCGGCCGTTGCCGAGGTTTTCCACCAAAAGCCGGGTGTTCATGGGCAGGGTTTTGTGGGCCGCGGTCCAATCGTACATATTATAGGTTTCACCGTTTGAGGTCTTGCGGCCATGGAATGGAACCCCATACCAGGAGGCAATGCCGGTATCGATGTATCCCTCGGCTGAAGGCAGCGGGTAGTAGGTTTTGCCGTCAATTTTATAGGGTCTTTGGGTTGCGGGGATTTTCCCTGCCTTGGTCGTTGGTCTGGAGGAAGGCACTGCTTGGGGCGGGGTGCTGGTGATCACTGTAGTGCAGCCGGAAAAGGTTGCGATGCAGAGGAGCAGGAAAACAGGGAGGATCGTTCTCAAAGAATGTCCGTGATAATTCATGGTTGGTGAGCTCTCAAAAAAATCGTCGTAGCGTTGAGGATGGCTAAGCAAAAAAGTCGATATGCAAGGCGCGGCGTGTTTTTGTGAATGAGGCCATACATACTACGGTATGCCGAATGATCAAAAGTGCGCTGCAACGCAGCAGATCGGGCTTTTGGCGACGCCATCATGGTTTTTTCTCGGTAGGGAGGTTGGGTTTCAGCCGTTCGGTGTAAAACGCCCCGGCCTTGCCAACGGTGTGCGGGGTGTAAGGAAGGTAGCGCCGGTGCGCTGGTTCCACGCTCAGATTGTCGAAGATAACCTTTTTGTTTGTGTCAACCATGGACAGATGCAGGTCCAGAATGGGGCGGAAGATGTGGAGCCTTCCGTCCGACCCCACGCCGACCAGGGGATTTTCCCAGCGGCGCAGCGCGTAGCCCTTGAGCCAGAGGCCGGGTGTTGGCTTTCCCGTGATCTTGTCCCGGAGGAAAGGGCCTTCCGCAGTAGGGTTGTCCAGCTGTTCTTCCACCTCGCGGCTGCCTTGCACAACGAGCCTGGACCAGGCGGGATGGACTGGATGTTCGGTCCGGAGCAGATGAGTGGACTGGTCGTTAAAGGTCCACTGGCTGTGGCACACGGTGCAATGCACCTTTTTTTTATACTGTTTATGGGCCGGATGGACAGGCTGGGGCACAACGAGTTTCTTGCCGCTCAGCCGGGTGGTGAGCACAAGGTGCTCCGCCTCAATATGCAGGTTGTCCATGGGAACAGGCAACCCTTTGTGCCAGCCGTGGCAGCTGAGACAGGTCACCGCCTTTTCTTTTCCGGAAGAGGCCCTGTGCTTGCCCATGAGTTCCGTGCCGCTGTGACAGTCAATGCAGGCCATGCCTTTCTGCTGGTGGATGTCCGGAGTCAATTGGTGAAACTCAACGCCATAGGGCCTGGTTTCCGTGTTGTCAGTGCGGTAGGGGGTGCGGTACTCCAGGTTGAAGTCGTGCTCAAAGCGACCGTGATAGTCAGCGCCCACGAAGTTGCCGTAATGGCAGTGCAAACACTGGCTGTCCGGTGGGGATTTGCTGAAACCGTGGCTGGTCATCTTGCCGTTGGTGTAAGCAAGATGGCAGGCGGCGCACCCGGTGCCGCGCTTCGTTTCCGGATAACCGTCGCCGGAATTGTATACATGGCAGTTAAGGCAGCGGCGGCGCAGCAGATCATCGACAAGGTCGAGTGGAGAGATTATCGCTTCATGGGTCGGGATTTCCCTGAGAGTGGCAAGGGGGGGTTGGGCTCCAAAGGCGGTCCGAACGGTGTTGACCTCGTTATACAGGGTAAAATGGGGCGAGGCAGCAGCCGAGGCCACCTGGGAACCATGGCAGACACCGCACCCCTTTTGCATCTGATCCGGATGCGCAGGCTGGGCGATGAGTCCGGCATGGGCCTGGTCCTGCGTTGCTCCCTCTTTGTTCCCGCCGTGGCAGTCGGTGCAGGTGAAATCGTGGTTGATGTCAAGCCGTACCAACGGGTGGCATCCTTGGCATCCGGGTTGAAGCACAGTCTGAGTCGCAGTTTCCTGAACAGCGGATTTTTCCGGAGCCTTGCCCTCTTTGCAGCCGGGGATGGACAGGAGCAGGAGGCAGAGAAACAGCAGAATAATGCGATGTTTTTTGTTGAGGCTAAAAGGCATGGCGAACCGTATATCCTCGGGATTAATGATTTTCGCCATACTACCTTATTTGCGGCAAAGGCAACAAGCCGCAATTGCATAGGAAGAAGAGATCTCTCTGCGCAATAGTGCGGATGAGGAGGAAGTCTGGAAGTTTCCGCTTAGTATTTATCCCCGGCCCACATCTCCGACTGAAAACCAATGGCCTTGTTGCGTCCGGTGTCTTTTGCACGATAGAGGGCGACGTCGGCGAATTTGATGGCTTCCCAAAGCCCTTGCGTGTCGTCGGGGAAAAGGCTGTATCCGATACTGAGGGTCTTTTTAAGGGTTCCGTCCGGGATGTTGATAATAGTCTGCTCCATGGTGCTGCGGATTCTTTCGGCAAGTTCGGAGACCTCGTTGCGATCATGCACATCGGTGAGCAGAATCAGGAATTCTTCGCCGCCATAACGGATGACCGTGTCCGAAGCCCTGACGCAGCTTTTGAGCACATCCGCGGTTTTGATAAGGACCACGTCGCCGGTTTCATGACCGTATGTGTCATTGACCTCCTTAAAGAAATCCATGTCGCACATGAGTATGCCGAGTTTTGAGGAGCGCCGCATTGTGTTTGCGACCAGAGTCTCGGTGTAGGTCTCGAGAAAACGTCTGTTGTAAAGGTCGGTCATCGGATCTTTTAGGGTGGTTTCCTGCAATGCCGAGGCAAAGCGTTTGGCTTCAAGCACTGGAGTTGCTTCTTTGATGTAGCGGCTGGCTCTTCCGATGTTTTTTTCAAATATCTTCATTTCCGACGTTGGGCAGTCTTTGTCCAGAAGAAATTGGACGATGCCAACTGCTCTGCCGTTGGCAATCATGGGGATGCAGTGGTGCTCCAACCTGTCGCCGTGGGGGAATTTCTTGCAGATGGCAGGGTATTCGATGGAAGAGATGGGGTGACCGGTGCGTTTGGCACGGCAATAATTACAGTCGTCGAGGATTTCCGGGTTGCAGATGTTTTCATGGGCGGAGGCAAAGGCAACGTTCATGGTATTCTTGCTGCCGGAAATTTCATAAACAAAAAGATCTTTGAATTTATACCGGTCCTGCAGCAGGTTGGCCAAACGCTTGTTCACCTCTGTGGTGGTTTCTTCCTCTTCAATGACCGCCTTGAAGGTGTTCAGGCTGAAAATGTTGTCGACCAGAGTGTTCAGTTCCTTGGCCAACTGGCCGACTTCGTCGTGGGTGTGAACCTCGATCCGCTGGGACAGGGTCCCTTCTTCCTTGGCGATCTGTTTGATCTTGGCCAGGATATTCTTGAGTGGAACCACGATGAGCAGGATGTACAGCATGGTGCCGATGAAGAGAATGACGGCGATGATGGAACTGGTAAGATAGAGCTTGAACTGCGAGTCTTTGATGGTTGCTGCGGTTTCTTTGAGATTGTGATTGTAGCTGTCGTTGACGGTTATGGCCAGGTCGGTGACAAGGTTGTGCAGCTCGTCGAGATTTCCAACTACTTCTTCGGTGTATGCATTGGCCGCAGCACTGCCGGGCTGTTGGGTAAGAGAGTCAACCAGTCCATTGAAATTTGTATCAAGAGCGGTGAATTCGGCGATGATTTTATTGACCAGGGTCGTCATTTCCGGACTGCGGGCCGGGGCAACCGTGATGATGTCCATGGTTTTTTGCGAAATCTTTGCCACATCCATGATGGTGCCGCCATTCTTCATGGCAAGGACCATGCGCTCCAGCATCTCCAGTCGCTGGTGGTTTGCCAGGATGTTCTTGTCGTCTGCGGTGACATTCTTTTGGTTAAGCAGGTGGATGAGGGAGATCTTGAAGCCGTTCAGGCTCCGGAGAATGTATTGACTTACCTTGTACTGGGGGATGTTTTCATCCTTGATGTTGTCGGTCAGTTTTTCAATTTTGTGCAGGGTGTATGTGTTCTGGGCGATGATCAGGGTGAAGCCGAGGAGCGAGACGATCAGCATGCCCAAAAGTTTTCCGGTGATTCCGGTGTCAAGTGCTTTTCTGACCAAGCAACTGAAAGGATTTTTTTTATGACAGCTGAATAACCCGGTTATTTG
>VMSS01000169.1 GCA_013791995.1 Desulfurivibrio sp.
TACGCCCTGTACCATGCCGATTTGTCCCTTTGACACCAACAATACTCATTTCTTAAGTATCCGCAATACCACCACCAGCCAGTTCACGGTGGGGTATGAAGCGGAATTCTCCCCTGGAACTCAGGGAAGAAAAAAGCAGAAATCGGCAAGATAATTAGGCAGAGGGACTACGGACCAACCGGAATGGGGGTTGAAAAAACTCTGGTGCCGCCACCAATTATGAGGGCACCATGCCTGATTGCAACGCATCAGGTCTGGTGCCCCATGAATTCAACAACACCCTACTCTTTCCGGCACGGGTGGCGCCGGGAACGGACGGTTACTCCCGAACCCAGGTAAGCCGAATGATTTTTTCGCCATCGCCGTAGGTGAAATCAAGCTCCCCCTGGTAGGCGTTGTTCAGGGCCTCGCCAACCCGCCGGGCCAGATGGATGCCGGTCGTCGTTACGAGGGTGAAGTCCTTTTCCTCCACAATGGCCATGATCCGCTCCATGGGATGCGCTTTTTTCTCCTGATCCTCCAGGTTGCGGATCAGATTCGTGATCTCCTCACGATGGGCTCCGAAAAATCCGCCCCGGATCTCCAGATAGCCGGCCGGGAAATTGTCCTTAATGCGCTGGCAGGCAGGACAGACAATGGCATGGGCATTGACGGCCGGCTCCCACCAGGCCCAGCGGCCTTCCAGAAACACGGCATTACATACGCTGCACACCGTGGGCTCCGGCAATTTTCTTCGCTCTTGATAGGTGTCATGCCGTTTTTCCTGAATCAGCCGATCCCTTCTTCCATATTGGCCTTTATCCATAATGTTTCTCTCCTTGACGTGAATTGTTCACCTTCAGGCAGCATCGTTTCCTGCAAGGGCAGACTGGCCATACCCGTTTCGCTGCGAGAATCCCCCTCTGTTTTTAAAAAAAAACCGTGCCACAGTTAAATTATACATCCAGCTACCGGGTGAAACACAAGTCCCAAATATTTTTTATTTACCGGCTGCGCGATCACCCTTGCGGGATGGGCGAATGGAGGGGTGAGTGGCGAACATGGCGGAAACCAAAAAACAAGGAGATCCATGGCAGAAACACGTACCGAAGACAGCAAATTCCCTTGTACGACATCCTGACGACTACGGCACTATACCGAAATCCCAACCCATTTCATGGGCCAACCACTGCGGAAGAAGCATTTGCGAGCGAGAGAATTCCATGCCTGTGTTTTCGATATAATTCCGTATTTCCGTGGTAAACGGACGTGTCGCCTCCACAACGGAAACAAGCACCACCGGAGCATCTTCCGTTGATTCCGGGTCGTTTACAGTGGCGCAGAATCGGGGAGAAGAAGAGACAAAATGGGCTCGACACACGATTGGCCGCACAGGATAGACTCGGCATGTGCCATTTACATCAAAGGGACAGGAATGGTCAAAGCTGGTGGAATGAATTGCCCCCTCGCCGCTGGGGGAGAACGGATGTCTGCCCGGCTTGGAATCGTCCCATTCATGCCAGTGTTGCGTTCGATCGCGGAGGTTGCGTATCTGCTCTTCGGAAAATTCCCGCCTGATGTACTGCGCCAGGGTATGGGCCTCGGCGATGTTGGTAAGGATATGATAACGGCAACAGTGACTACATCCGGATTTACAACTTGGAACGACACCCTCTTCGCGACGCAGCCGATCGAGTTCGCAGGCAATTGCTTCATCCACCAGAGAGTAGACGCGGTTAACGAATTTCTCTTGCGGGGCAATGGGGATACCGACTCCGAATTCCTGAGGAAACGATTCAGGATTGTTATTCTCAATTAAACCCATCCTTCTCCTTTTTAGGCAGAAACTTCATCCAGAAAACATGCAGGGGAGCTACCATACTTCAACATGCCTGGGGAGACCATACTTAATTCAGCATTCTGAAATTCCTGGTCTGGATGGATTTGGGCATGCCCGGAGACACAGGAAATGAAAAGAAGAAATGAAACAACAAGAACACCACATACAAACTGTACTTCCCAGAAGCGAGGCACCTCCTTGACAGGGTAAGGCCTGGTCGGGTTCGTATTATTTTGCCTGCAGTGTGCGAGCAATATTTCGACCCAATTCAACAGCAGCCGCCACCGATTCAGGTTGTTCCTCGAATGCTCCTACTCCCACAGAGGCAACCGTTGCCTCCCGGCCATACAACATTGTGATGCCGGACATTGCGCAATCGTCACCATGCCCGCATTTAATGCAGGGGACATTGCCTTTCACCCTGACTTCTCCGACAAAATCCATCCCCTCTTCCATCATGTAAAACTTGATCGCATTGACACCATAATCGCAGGCCGGGGGCAGCATGTCGTTATCACCGGGAACCGCACAGGTAATGATGGCGCCACCTGGTTTTCCCGCCATATATCCATGGGTATGACGCAGAGGATACAGCCGTTCGATAAAGGCTTTGGTTCTGGAATCCAACGAGGAATAGGGCGTAAAGCCCGCGATGATCAAGGCGTCAGCCGCTCTGGCTTTCTCGGCCAGCAGGATGCCGTCATCCTCGATGACACATCTATTTGTCTTTACGCACCCCAAGCAGGCTTTGCAGGCAGCAATCGAGTAGTCTGCAAGCTTGACGAATTCCGTTTCAAGGCCGGTGGATTCCAGGGCATGCTTCAACGCCCTGTCTGTATTGCTGTTTTTAATCGGTGAGCCGGACACGCCGAGCACTTTCATGGGAACCTCCTCAAATTGATGCTGAATAGTGTTTCCTCTTAACGCTCGGCATGAACCACCCCCCTGAAAATCATGCGGGCGCTTACCGGAATCCCGATAAGCGCCCATGTTTTCCGGAGCATCATTGAGGCCATTGCCTCAATGGGTTGGACCGAGCGAGTTACTCCATATACTGGAGCGTGATGATAACCGTCCTGTTGAGCGATCTTCCCTCGGGCAGGCTGTTGTCATAGGGTGGGCTATAGGGCCCATTGCCCACATGGTTTATCTGGGCGCCTGCGGCGATCCCGGTCTGGAGCGTGGTGTCGTACACCGCTTTTGCCCGACGTTCGGACAGGCCGAGGTTGTATTTCTCCTTACCGATGCTGTCGGTGTGTCCGGCGATATCCATGGTCACGTCCGTAAGCTCCGCAACCCTGGCGAGCACCCTGTTGACAATGACCTGATTGCGATCCTTCAGCTCCGTCCGGTCAAAATCGAAAAGGATCAGCCCGTATTTCTCCAGCACCTTGTTGCCGGTTTTCTGGGCGATTCGCTCTTCCCGCCTGATAAAATTGATGGCGATCGGGCTGCTGACGGTGCTGAACACGTTTCCTTCCTTGTCTTTCACCTCAAGGTCAGCGGTGAGCTGACCAAGCGTGGAAACAGTACGGACACCCAGAGCTTCCAAAGCGAAGACAAACTCCTGCGGCGGATTCCCCGTCCCTTCTTTGGTCGCCAGCACCGTGTCTCCGCCCCGCAGCGTGAGCTGCCAGCGTTCAATTACCGTCTCGGCCTGCAGAGACGAAACTATCCGAATCTCCTTGGTGTCGCTTTGTTCCAGCAAATAAACGCTTTTGATGGTGTCAAGAATGGCCGGATGGGTGGCCAGGATCTCAACCCGCTGATTCTCGACA
>VMSS01000037.1 GCA_013791995.1 Desulfurivibrio sp.
AAAGACGCCGAGGCCCATGCCGATGAGGATCGTAAGCGCAAGGAGATCGTTGAGACCAAAAATCAGGCTGATTCCATGATTTACGCCACGGAAAAGAGCATGAAGGATCTGGGCGACAAGGTTGACAGCGAGACCAAGAACAAGGTCCAGGTGGAGATCGACAGCCTCAAGAAGCTTCTGGAGTCCGACGATGTTGAGGCGATCAAGAAGGGGCTTGAGTCTTTGACCCAGGCATCCCATAAGCTTGCCGAGATGATGTACGCCCAGGCGACCAAGGACAAGGCGACGGAAGGCGGGGAAGGGGGGGGGGCAGTCCGGTGAAACAAAAAAAGATGATGACGATGTGGTGGACGCTGATTTCGAAGAAGTGAAGTAAGCGTTTCTGGAGTTACGAGTATTCTCAAGCCAAGGAGGCATTGTCCTCCTTGGCTTTTTTTATACGCTGTGCTCAGGTTTTGCAGAAATCAGAGGCTGCCGCAACGGAGTCGGGCAAGAGCTTCAGGGAAAATAAAATTGTCGTCGTGGTCTCCGGTGTGACAGCGCAGGCAAATCTCCTTGGTAGGTTTTCCCGGTCTGAGGTCCTGTGGCTGGGCGGCATGCTGTTTGCCTGGACCATGGCAGATTTCGCAGCCGACCTGACGGAGGTCTGCGGCCAGGTTGAGAACCAATCCTGCGGGTTGCTCAAAAGCCCCGGTGACGTGACAGGGGAGACATTGGGTATTGAACTGTTGCCCTTTGTTTTCCAGGGTTGTGTATGCGGAAGCGTGTTTCGTGTTGCTCCATTTTTCAGATTGCGGGGTATGGCAGCTCTGACAGACGCTGTTCCCTGCATAATTTTCCGGAAAAAACATCTGGTCGTTTGTCAAGGAAGCCGCAGACCTGGCCTTGGCCGCCATCTTGCCGAGCCTGTTTACCTCGTTGGTGGTCGCATCAACAATGGCCCGCACCTCCGGGTTGTCTGGAAGATCTTTCCGCATGGCCTCAAAGCGATAATTAAACGATGAAAGTTGTGCCCGGCTTGCAATGCGTGCATTCTCTTCGGCCATGAGTCGGGATATTTCCTGATCCAGTTTTTCGCGCTGGGTAAGCATGGAGTCATATGCGGTAAGGGTTTCTGGTTGATCCTTGAAGACAAGCTTCGGGTCCCCTTGCTTGCGGTAGCGGTTTATCAGCCAACCCAGGCGATCCAACTCGTTTTTTTTCTCAAGCAGCAGATTCTTTGAGCCGTGATCTTCCCATTGCTTGCTGCGTGTATTCCAACGCACATCAAGGATGCCGACGGATTTGCCTTGCTGTTCAACCTGGGTGAGAAGGGTATTGTTGATGCGTTCCGGTGCCAGATTGCCGGAAACGCTTCCGCTTTGCAGGATAAGATGTATTTCCGGATGCTTCTCGGCGATTATTCTGTTCGTGGCCGCAGGAAGATTGGACAGCAAGATCAGCATGTCCGTCCGTCCTTTCAGCAGATCGATCTGTCCGGGGAGAACATCTTCCCAGGGCAGTATCACCGCGTTGTCTTTTTCCGTCAGCAGCGTATCTGAGCCCTGATTGCCGGTGAGCCCGATAACACCGAGATTCATTCCGTTGATGGTGAGCAGGGTGTGCGGCTTGAAATATGGCTTGCTCTGGTTACGGCGGACAAGGTTTGCGCTCAGCCAGGGGAAATCGGATTTCTGCTGGAGGGTAAGGAGATACTTCAGGCCGGCGGCAAGGTCTTGTCTGGCAACACCGACCGCAGCAAAAGACATCCTGTTGTATGCCGTGACAATGCCCTGCGCAGTAGTGGTGAGCTGTTGGGTCTGGTCAGTCGGGATTTTCTCGTCCTTGAAAAGCAGAGCGCCGCTGTCCAGGGCAAGCACCGTGTTTTTTTTCTTACGCAAGCTGATCAGATGTTGTGCTTTCTTGGGCAGACCGCCCAATTGATTGCTTTTTCAGCCGCAGGGTTCGGTTTCGCCCCGGACATCATTGGAGAAAAAAAACGTTATTTCGCGCAGGTCTGTTTTCTGATTGGTCTTGCTTGCTTTTTTTTCAACGGCACCGGCAGTGATGGCCAGTGCGAGTGAAGCAAGCAGAGCAATCAGCAATAAAGACGATTTGTACATAGGAATCGGTGCCTCTGTAGTAGCATTGAGTCGTTATGCAAATAAATATCGGCGTGAACGAACAAGACTGTATGGATTTATTTCGCAACGGCTCCTGATTTTTTCCGATCACGCAGAAGTTGCCGCCATTTTCCAAGTCGGTCCCGGATGATCGCTTCATAGCCTCGGTTGGCGGGTTGATAATAGATTTTCCCTTCAAGTTCTTCCGGTAAATGATGCTGGTCCACAAGGGCATGGGGGTCATCGTGGGCATACTGGTAGCCCTTGCCATAGCCGAGATCCTTCATCAGTGAGGTCGGTGCGTTGCGGAGATGGAGCGGCACCGGCAAGCTTCCAGTGCGTCGGATGTCGTGGAGCACCGAGTTGTAAGCGGCATAGACGGCATTGCTCTTGGGGGCGGTGGCAAGATAGGTGGTGGCCTGGGCCAGGGCCAGTTCTCCCTCTGGGGAGCCTAAAGTCTGATAAGAGTTTCTGGCGTTTATGCAAATCATCAGGGCCTGGGGGTCTGCATTGCCGATGTCTTCCGAGGCGAAACGGATGAGGCGGCGTGCAACATACAGGGGTTCCTCTCCGGCCGCGAGCATCCGGCACAGCCAGTACAGGGAACCATCCGGGTCGCTGTCCCGCAGGCTTTTGTGCAGGGCCGAGATCAGATTGTAGTGCTCTTCGCCGTCTGCATCGTAGCGCAGGCTTTTGCGTTGGATGGCTTCTTCCACGGTGGCAAGAGTTATCCGCCGATTACCCGCATCGTCCGGTTCGGCGAGATTTGCCGCGATTTCCAGGCTGTTCAGCAGACTGCGCGCATCGCCGTCCGCAATTCTGGACAAATGTGCGGAAGCTTCAGGCTCCAGGGATATCTGCCATGAGCCAAGTCCCTGTTCCTTGTCTGTGATGGCCCGTTGGATAATGGTCTGCAAATCATCTTGACCCAATGGTTCAAGGACCAGAACCCTGCAACGGGAGAGCAGCGGCGCAATAACATGGAAAGAGGGGTTTTCGGTGGTTGCGCCGATGAGCGTAACCAGGCCGCTTTCCACATGGGGAAGAAAAGCATCCTGCTGGCTTTTATTGAAGCGATGGATTTCGTCCACGAACAGAATGGTGGCGGTGTTGCGTTCTTCTTTGGCTGTTTGGGCCTGCACTACTATTTCACGGATATCCTTGACTCCGGACAGTACTGCGGAAAAAAAAGCGAAATCAGCTCCGGTTGTTTGGGCGAGAATTCGGGCCAGGGTAGTTTTGCCTGTGCCGGGCGGGCCCCAAAGTAGCAGGGAGGGTAGGTATCTCTGGTGGATGAGCCGTTGGAGAAGCTTGTCCTCGCCCAGAAGCTGTTTTTGCCCGACAAAATCATCTATTGATTGTGGACGAAGGCGTTCCGCCAAGGGGGCGGTGTGTGTGGCAGATTGTCGGGCCATGATTCGTTGTCTGGCTATTTGAGAGTATGGTGTTTGTTTTAGGGAAAAACAGTATGACAGGAATTTGCCTGAATGTCATCAGCTCATCGTGCGTTCGAATGCTCCTGGCTTCGGACAAAAGACAGGGGTGTTTATGCCAGCAGGATGGCAAGGCGATCTGCCATTCGTTCCGACGAAAAGATCAGTGATTCCAGGTCGAGAAAATTCAGCACCTGACGATCAAAAAGAATTTTCACCTTTGCTGGAAATCCGTCTTCAGGTTCTGCTTCCCAGTAAACAAGATATTGTGGGATTCTGGGCAAAACCGGAATAATGCACCCGAATGTGGCTGATGGAGCCGGATGTGCAATTCCGCCCAACCTGTCGCATGCCGTCATGATTTTTTTGACTGCAAGATCGGCAAAGAGTTCCGCCAACCTGTTTTCGCAATAGGTTGCAAGCGTTCGTACCTTGGAAATCGAGTTTGGCAAGGTTTCCAGGCCGATCCAGTCAAAAGTCGGGGCAGGTCCTCCCTGGGAGTGCACATAATTATAGATGAGAATCTGGTCCCGAGGGTCATCCGGAGGACAACCGTCGAGAAGTATCCCGTGTCTGTTCAGAAGTACTTCCTGGGTCAGAAAGGGAAACGACAGGGTTTGGCTGTTTTCGCCACAGAGAGTCGCGCCCAAGGGAGCGGCGATACGGGTGAAGTCCAGGTCGGCAATCTTGTTTTTGAGGTGTTCAATAAGGGAAAGATCGCGTTGTCCGGAAAGTTCTTCCAGGCCGTGACCTTTTTGCACCACAACTTTCAGGCCGGTGGAGTCAATGTAAGGGCATTTGCAGAAATCCTCGCCACTTTTAGCGACAGCGGCGGAAAAAGCGAGACAGGTTGGGTAGCCGCATTGCGCGCAATTTGTCTTAGGGGTTCGCCGGACAATATCCAAGGGGTTCATGGGGAAAAATTACTTATGGTTTTTATGGCAGGTCTTGGTGAGAGAGTTCACTTCCTCGGCATGACCCAGGGCTTTGCGTATCTCGCCCCTGCGGGCACAGGCCAAGGCCTCCTGAAGGATCGCGAAGCAGGCAAGCCAGTCCTTATGCCATGCCGAATCGGAGAAAACGGTATAGTTTTCAAAGGCGGCAAGGAGTGCTTTCTCTTCTGCCGGGGTCGGGGCCTGCCCCTGCTCAAGCTTTTTGCAAACGGTTTTCCAGAGGCTGGTAATCTCTTTTTTTATTTTTTTCCCCTCCGGCGGTCGTCCTTGCAGGCGCAACTGCTTGTCATGCTTTTCGTCACCTTTTTTTTCCTGGGGATGTT
>VMSS01000004.1 GCA_013791995.1 Desulfurivibrio sp.
CGAAGAGGACATCCGCCGCGAACGTGCCAAGGCCCGGGAGATACGGAAAAGCAGATGGTGGCAGACCAAGTTGTCCTTAGGCGTCTGCTATTATTGCGGCAATAAAACCCCGGCCAAGGCACTTACCATGGACCACATTGTCCCTCTGGCAAGGGGAGGGACGAGCAGCAAGGGAAATCTTGCCGCCTGCTGCAAGGAGTGCAACAATCTGAAGAAAACCATGCTGCCCATCGAGTGGGATGTATATATGGAACGGTTGGAGAAAAGTGAAAAATGAAAAGTTAAAGGAAAACCTGATTATCATTGAACTTCAGCCAGCACACGGGTGCCATGGTCCAACCAGTTGATCATGCGCGCTTTGCGTCAACGCCTTACTTGTGAGTAAGTCATTCCGGCGAAAGCCGGAATCCAGAGAAATTAGCTACCTTGCCTGGATTCCGGCTTTCGCCGGAATGACGGGGGAAAACTGGCTGAAGTTCGATGGTAATCAGAAAAGAAAAAGATGTATTCCTTGCCCTGTTGAGCTGTTCACTTTTGATTGTACATTTTTCACTCTTAACTTTTCATTATCTTCAATCCCCCAGGCAGATGCCGATTTCCCTGGCGGTCAGGACTTTATCGCTGTCCAAGGGGACCTTCTTCCGGGTTTTGATCGCATCGGCCAGGGGTACGGCGCTAATCCCCGTGGAATCTAGGGCTACCATGTGATCGAAGATCTCCTGTTCGGCTAACCGTACTGCGGCGCCGCCAAAGCGCAGGGCCAGCATCCGGTCGAAGGTTGTGGGCGAGCCGCCGCGCTGCAGGTGTCCCAGCACCAGGGAACGGGTGTCTTTGCCGGTTTTTTCCCGGATCTGTTGCGCCACCCATTCGCCTACCCCACCCAGGAGAACTTCCTGCCGGCCCACTGCGCAAGCATCCTTGGCTTTGCAGATGACCTCTGCGTCTTTGGCCCTGGCACCCTCGGCTACCACGACAATGGCATAATGTTTGTGGTGCAGATCGTTGTCGTTGACCTTGGCGCAGACTTTTTCTATGTCGAAGGGGATTTCCGGGATGAGAATGACATCGGCGCAGCCCGAGATTCCGGAGTTGATGGCAATCCAGCCGGAATCCCTGCCCATGACTTCAACCACCATGACCCGGTCGTGGGATTTGGCGGTGGAATGGAGCCGGTCGAGCGCATCTGTTGCTGTGGCCACAGCGGTATCGCAGCCAAAGGTCCTCTGGGTGGCCTGCAGGTCGTTGTCAATGGTCTTGGGCACCCCGATCACCGGCATCCCTTTTTCCGTGGCGAAACGGTGGGCGATCTCCAGGCTGCCGTCGCCGCCCACGGCAATATGGCAGAAAAAACCCATTCTGGTAAAGGTTTGCATGACCCGGTCGGAAACATCGCGGAGCTGTACCTCGCCGGCCAGGTTCTCAACGGGCATGGCAAAGGGGTTGCCCTTGTTGGTCGAACCGAGAATCGTGCCGCCGGTGGGGGTGATGTCCTCGACGATCTCCGGGGTGAGGCGGACAAGTTCGTCCGGGTCGAGCAGCCCCTTATAGCCGCCGTGACTGCCGTAAACCTCCCAGCCGCGGTAATGGGCAGATTTGGTCACTGCGTAGATAACAGCATTCAGGCCCGGGGCATCGCCGCCGCCGGTGGATATGACGATTTTTTTCATTTGTACGACCTCACGCAGTGACTGGGTAAAGACTTCTTAATTGCTAAGTATTTTCTCTATATATTTATAGCGTGAATCAGGCTGAGATAAAACAAAAAACCAGCCTTGACTTATGCGGGTATATTTCTTAATTTACTAAATAAGAAAAGGATGAAATTACTTTTTTC
This sequence comes from Desulfurivibrio sp., assembly GCA_013791995.1. Lineage (GTDB taxonomy): Bacteria > Desulfobacterota > Desulfobulbia > Desulfobulbales > Desulfurivibrionaceae > Thiovibrio. Next base: position 1,835 of record VMSS01000004.1, read on the forward strand.
TTGCCGGTCGTAGTTTGTGAGCCGGATATTTTTTTTATGAACTTTTTAATGAGGAGATCATAGGATGCTTGAAGTAACAGAGCAGGCTGTTGTAAAACTGAAAGCGTACCTGGCCGATAATAATATCGAATCTGCCGTACGTGTAGCCTTAATGCAGGGTGGCTGAGCAGGCCCCTCTTTGGGATTGGCTCTGGATGAGCCAAAAGAAAATGATGCGACGTTTGAACACGGCGGAATTAAATTCCTCCTGGATAATAATCTCAGCAATCAGTGTGGAGTCATCAAGGTAGACTTCATCGAGGCCGGACCCCGGTCTGGTTTTGGCATTTCCTCGGCCAATCCTCTTGGCGGCGGCGGGGGAAGCTGCGGCAGCTCCTGCGGCAGCGGCGGCAGCAGCGGTTCCTGTGGTTGCTGATCATCTTGCCTGAAATTGTAGAAATAAAAAACCCCCGGCCTCGGCCGGGGGTTTTTTATTTCTGATTACCATCGAACTTCAGCCAGCATATGGATTCCATGCGCCAACAAGTTGATCATGCGCGCTTTGCGTCAACGCCTTACTTGTGAGCACGTCATTCCGGCGAAAGCCGGAATCCAGGCAAGGTAGCTAATTTCTCTGGATTCCCTAAATTCACAAACGAAGTGCAACACTTTGGTAAGGTGTTGCCATGGAACAAAAATATGCCCATATCACCATTGAAGAGCGTTGCGAAATTGCCCGATTACAAGCCGC
>VMSS01000111.1 GCA_013791995.1 Desulfurivibrio sp.
ACAAACCCCATATGCCCGACACTGGAATAGGCAATCAGTTTTTTCATGTCCTGCTGGGCCAGGGCGGTGAACCCCCCGTACAAAATGCCAACCACCGAGAGCCACAGGATATAGGGAACGAAGACCATGGTGGCTTCAGGGGTTATGGGCAGACAAAAACGCAAAAACCCATAGGTTCCCATCTTCAGCAGAATCGAAGCCAGAAGGACACTTCCGGCGGTGGGCGCTTCGACATGCGCAGCCGGAAGCCAGGTATGAAATGGAAACATCGGGACCTTGATGGCAAAGGCGAGAAAAAACGCCAGAAAAACCACAATCTGGAAGGTAGTGGAGTAATCCTGCCCCATCAAGGCGGGAATACTGAAGGTTCCCTGATCAAGGTAGAGGCCGATAATGGCAACAAGCAGCAGCACTGAGCCGGCCAGAGTGTACAGGAAAAATTTGGTGGAAGCGTACACCTTCCGGGGACCGCCCCAAACCGCAATCAGCAGGTACATGGGGATGAGCATTGCTTCCCACAACAGATAAAAGAGAATGAAATCAAGGGCCATGAACACACCAAGCATGGAGGTTTCCATGAGCAGCAGGCAAATCATGAATTCCTTGACCCGTTTATCGATATACCGCCAAGAACCGAGGACACAGAGGGGCATAATCAGGGTGGTCATCAGAACCAGCAACAGTGAAATACCATCAAGCCCCAAGGTATAGTTGATATTCAGGGCGGATATCCAGGAAGCGTGTTCGCCAAACTGATATTTGGCAGTGGTCACATCAAAATTCCAGTAGAGGGGCAGAGAGACCAGCGCCGTGATCACGGTCACCAACATCGTCCAGTTTTTGGCCGCTGTGTCGCCAGGGATACACAACAAAATCAGTGCTCCAGCCAAAGGCAGAAAGATCAGGGCGCTCAGAATGGGAAACCCCATATCATTCATTATCAAAAAGTCCATTCCCACCATCCTCAGTAATAAAAATTAGAGCCGCTGCAAAATAACCTGTGCTATGGGGCCCCTTTTTTTACGGCTCCTTACGCCGCCAACAGCAGCGCAAGAGACGCTGCTGCAGTTTTCGGGCATCCAGACGACATTCTTTTGTTCCAACGCCCTAAGCAAAGACGTATATAACGAGCGCGACCGCAACCAGAGATACCGCATAAAAAATGTTGTACTGCAACTGACCGCTTTGTACTCGCCGCACTGCACCGCCGATGCCGCGTACGGTTTTTGCCAGCCCGTCAACAACGCCGTCAATGGCGTGCCAGTCAAACCAAGACCAGAAATTCGCTGTGGTCATGAGCGGAATCAGGCCAACGTAACGGTATCCTTCACTGACACAATTGTCCGCCCACTGGATGGGCTTTCTGGCGAGCCAGAAAAAGCCACGACCGCCCATGCGGTAGAACCAGTCCAGATCGAGGCTGATCTTGGGTTCCGGCGCCAGCTTCTTGATGAGCAAGAAAAATCCCAGGGCGGTGAAGAGAAGAATCTGCATGGTTTCCGAGATATGATAGGCGGTGTATGGGTGATACGCCGCAGCAGCCTGCTGATAGGGCAGCATGTTGTACAGATAGGGGGTGTAGCTGCCGATCAGGATGCAGAGAAATGCGGCGATTCCCATGCCAAGCTGCATGTTCCATGGCGGATCAGCAGCCTTGTCCCAGGTTTCCTGGCTGCAGTTGTTTTTGCCGAACCAGATAAAATAGGGCACCTTGAGACCGGTGTGGAGAAAGGTTCCGGCCGAGGCCATGGTCAATAAAAATCCAGCCCAATAGTTGTGGACCTCAAATCCCGCAGAGACGATCATCGCCTTGCTGACAAAACCGGAAAATAGCGGAAAGGCGGAGATCGATAGCCCCCCGATCATGGTAAAGACAAAGGTCCTTGGCATTTTCTTATAGAGGCCGCCCAAATCGCTGAACTTGCTTTTGCCGGTCATGTGCAGAACCGAACCACACCCCATGAACAACAGCCCCTTGTAGAGGATATGGGCGAAGGCGTGGGCGCAGGTGCCGTTGATGGCAAGCTCGGTGCCGATGCCGACACCGGCCACCATGTAGCCGACCTGACTGATGATATGATAGGCAAGGAGCCTTCGGGAATCGTTTTCAAGCACCGCGTAGACCACCCCGTAGAGGGCCATACATACCCCAAGGGGCACCAGAATCTCCATCCCGGCAAAGGCGCGGGCCAGGGCGTAGATCGCGGTTTTCGTAGTGAAGGCACACATGAACACCGCGCCAGTCACGGTCGCTTCCCCGTAGGCGTCCGGCAACCAAGCATGAAACGGCGGCACCGCAGCGTTCAAGAGAAAACCAATCATGATCAGATACGTCGAGATGCTCGGACTGCCAACACCGATGGGGCCAAAGGAAAGATCCCCACCAGTGGCCTGGTAGCGAAGGACAAGCCCGGCCAGCAAAGCAAGACCGCCGGCGGTATGCACCAGCAGATACCGGTAGCCGACCGCCTGAGACTCGGGCCGCCTGCGGAACCAAACGAGGAAAACCGAGGCAAAGGCCATCAACTCCCAGAAAAGAAAGAGCACCAGGTAATCGCCGCAGAAAATAACCCCCAGCGAACCGGCCACATAGAGCCATGCCGCAATATGCTGAAAATCATCCTCCACATGGAGCCCGTAGATGGTGCCGATGATACACATCAGGGTCATGATGTAGGCAAAGACCATGGTCAGCCCATCCACCCGACCAAAGGTGAGATACCAGTCGAGAAAGCGAACCACCCCGAAGGTCCCGTTCTGCCCCTGCATGGAGAGCACGTCCAGAAAAGCCAGGGTCGGAACAATGATCAGATAGGGCCGCTTCAGCCATTTCGGCAGAAATGGCAGGATAAAGGCACCAACAATGAGTATCAGGGCTGGATGCAGCCAAAAATTAGTTATCATAGTAATCCTCACGGGTCATGATTCCCCGATGACCAAACCACTTGGAGACAATGATGATCACCACGCAGGCGACAAAGCCAAAAGCAGCCCAAAAGCCCGGTATATGCTCAACTGCGGTATGGGCATGCTCCTTGGAGACAAAGAGAACGTCCCAGGCCACCAGAAGCGCCAGCCCGACATAGGACAGACGGATGACCAGCGACAACCGGTCACGCAGAAAATCAATCAGTTTCAATATCATCCCGTCACCGCCTTGACAAAATTCATCATAAAATCAGGGTAGATGCCGATGACCACCGAAATAATCGCGGCAATCATGATGGGCACCACCATGGCCAGGGGCGCCTCCTGGATCCCTGCATAGGCTTCTCCCGCCGGGCGTTTGCCAAAAAAGGCCCGATAGGTTACCGGCGCGAAATAGGCCACGTTCAGCAGGGTGCTGGCCAGTAGCACCAGCAAGATCCCGATATAATGGGACTCCATTTCCATGGTTCCCACCAGAAGCTTCCACTTGGTAACAAAGCCGGCAACCGGCGGTGCCCCGATCATGCTGAGAGAGGCGATAGCGAAAGCACCAAAGGTAAAAGGCATGCTCCGCCCTAGACCGCTCATCTCGGAGATGGATTTTTTATGGGTCGCCACATAAATGGCCCCGGCGCAGAAAAAGAGGGTGATTTTGGCGAAGGCATGGTTGGCGATATGGATCAGCCCGCCCTGAATACCGCTGGGGGTAAGAAGGGCAACACCGAGGATGATGTAGGAGAGTTGGCTCACCGTTGAATAGGCAAGCCGCGCCTTGAGGTTATCCTTGGACAGGGCGATGATCGAGGCGACCAGGATGGTGAAGGAGACAAAATAGGCGGTTGGAATGCCCAGATTCAAACCATGCATCAGGTCGGTGCCGAAAACATAGAGCATGACCCTGGTTGTGCAGAACACACCGACCTTGACCACGGCCACGGCATGGAGCAGGGCGGAGACCGGAGTCGGGGCCACCATGGCGCCGGGAAGCCAGTTATGGAACGGCATAATGCCGTTTTTGGCAAAACCCAGAAGACAGAAGATATACAGAATTGTGACCAAGGTGCCATGGGCATCAACAGTGCCGCCTGAAAAAATACCGGTACGGATATTGTCGGCAAAATCAAGGGAGCCGGTGAGCACATAGATAAGAATCATGGCCGGCAGAACCAACCCTTTGGCCGTAGTGGTCAGATAGACGATATACTTCTTGGCACCCTCGTAGCCCTCTTCGTCCTGGTGATGGGCAACCAGCGGGTAGGTGCAGATGCTGACAATCTCGTAGAAAAGATAGAGGGTAAAAAGATTGTCCGAAAAGGCCACGCCGATGGCGCCAAACAGGGACAGAGCGAAACAGGCATTGAACCGGGTCTGGGCATGCTCGTGCAATCCCCGCATATAACCGGCGGAATAAAACACAGCCAATATCCAGAGGAAAGAAGCGACCACGGCAAAGATCATGGAAAAGGCGTCAACCCTCAGGGTGACAGAGACACCCGGGAGGAGTTTGAACATCTGATAGACAATGGTCTTGCCCGCGCCAAGAGGAGCCGGGGCAACAGTGGTGATCATCGAGGCAATGATGCCGAACATCGTCACAGCCGCGACAAAGGACCACGATTCCCTGACATTGGGCTTGCGGCCGGACAGCATCACGAGAACGGCCCCGGCCAGGGCCGTTAGTATGGCGAGCAGCGGTTTTACGGAAACAATTGTATCCATGACCCTTATTCCTTTCCTCTCTAACCTTGCAGATCCATGACATCTTCGGTGTCGATGGATTTGTAGTTCCGATAGACGGCGATAATTATGCTCAGGGCAATGGCCGCTTCCGCAGCGGCAATGGCCATGATGAACAGGGTAAAGATCTGGCCCACCGTAGGATCAGGAGCCAGAAATCGGTTAAAGGCCATGAAGTTGAGGGAGGCCCCGCTTAAGATCAATTCCGCGGAGATCAACATGCCGATAAAGGTCTGACGCTGCACCATGCCATAGATGCCGATGCCGAAAAGCAGGGCAGCGATCACCAGATAGGTCTGCAAGTTGGTGCTGAGATCAAGAATATTCATTATTTATCCCTCCCGGCCCGGGCCAGAACCAAGGAGCCGACCACCGCCACCAGCAAAACCACGGAAATCAGCTCAAAGCTCATGCTGTAGGTAGTGAGCAAAGACTGACCAAGATCCTCAACCGTCCCACGATTAACCAGGCAGGAAGCAGGGCGCCATTCTGTTTTTAAAGCCAGGGCAGCCAAGCCAAAGACCAAAATGCCGCTGACCAGAAAGGCAAGGGGGCCGACCAGCACGTTGCGTCGGGTGACCTGCTTGAGTTCGGATGACTCGGCCAGCATGACGGCAAAGATGATGGTGACGCAGATGGCGCCGACATAGATAAGAATCTGCATCAGGGCGACAAAGGGGCTGTTCAGATAGTAGTAAAGGCCGGCCACCCCTAGAAAACAGAGGGCCAAGCCTGCCACGCTGCGGATCAGGCTGCGGGCGGAGGTGGCAATCAAGGCTCCGGCCAGAGTGACACCAATAAAAGCAAGAAATAAAAGGCCGGACAGGCCTTCAACCGAGAACAAGGAGATCATCAGTTCTTTGCCTCCAAACGTTTTTTGAGATCAAAGATGTACGCTTCCTTTCTGACGCCCGCGAGATTGTAATCCTTGGAAAAGGTGATTGCCGCGGTCGGACAGCTTTCAACACAGAGGCCGCACAGACTGCATTTGGTAAAGTCCAGGGTGTACTCGGTCAACACCTTTCCCTTCACTCCTTCCCGCTTTTCACCATTCACCGTGATGCAGTTCGAAGGACAGGCCTTCTGGCACATACCGCAGACAATACACTTGGTCTCGCCGGTCTCCTCGTCCTTCGTCAGCTCAATGTGCCCCCGGAAGCATGGGGTCATGGGCAGGGTCTGGTACGGATACTGCACCGTCACCACCGGCTGGAAAAAATACCTGATGGTAATCCCCAGGCCGACAAACAGGCTCCAGGTCCCGCTGATAATCTCTCTGAGATAGTCGATCATGGTTAAAACACCTTCAACATGGCACTGGTAAGAATCAGATTAAAAAAGGAGATCGGGATCAAAATCTTCCAGGAAAGATTGAGCAACCCGTAAAAGGTTGTTCTTGGAAAGGTCCAACGGATCCAGATAACGGTGAAGATCAAAAAGTACATCTTGATCAGGAACCAGTGCACCCCGGGGAACAGGCCCAGGGGACAATCCCAGCCGCCCAGAAAAAGAATGGTTGCCACACTGGCGCCTATAACGATGTTGGCGTACTCGCCCATGAAAAAGACACCGAAGCCCATGCCCGAGTACTCGGTAAAAGCACCGGCGACAAGTTCACTCTCAGCCTCGGCCATGTCAAAAGGCGCCCGGTTGGTCTCCGCCAGCATACAGACAAAGAAGATCAGGAAGGCCACCGGCATCAAGGGACTTGCCGAAAGGTTAAGAATGTTCCAGTGCCAAAAACCGCCCTGCTGCTGCATCACGATATTATGGAGATTCATGGTGCCGGTGATCATCACCAGAGTCACCACAGTGACCAGCATGGGAATCTCATAGGCAACATTCTGGGAAACGACACGGGCCGCAGAAATAACCGCGTATTTGTTCCGCGACCCCCAGGCGCCCAGGAGAAGACCAAGGACGTTCACCGAGGCAAAAGCAAAGATGACCAGCAAACCGAGATCAAGATTTCTCGCCACCAGCGTTTCACTGAAAGGGATGGTAACAAAGCTCATGATCGCCGGAACCATAACCAGGATCGGGGCAATCTTGAACAGGACAGGGTCAACCCCGGCCGGGACAATGAGTTGCTTGGTCATCAACTTTATGCCGTCAACCAGAGGCTGGAACAGACCAAACGGTCCGACTTCCTTGGGTCCGATCCTCCGTTGGATATGCGCGGCCTCTTTCCGTTCCAGCCAGACCAGATAGGCGGCATTCAGGGCGGCAAAGGCGATCACCCCCACCAGGAACGCCAGCAGCCTTATTATTTCAGGATCCACATGCATAACGAAGCTCCTTACCTGTCTATCTCGGGAATGACCAGATCAAGGCTTCCCATCAGGGCGAGGGCGTCGGGCAATAACATACCCTGGCAGGCCTCGCCAAAAAGGCTCAAATTGGAAAAAGTCGGGGAACGCAATTTCAATCGATACGGGGTGTTGCTCCCATCGCTGACCACCCGCACACCAAACGAACCGCGCGCCGTTTCCACGGCATGGTAGTAATCGCCCTTGGCAGGTTTGATGATCTTGGGAACCTTCTCTGCCATGACCGGGCCTTCCGGCAGCTTATCCAGTCCCTGCTCAATAATACGCAGACTCTGCTCTATCTCGTCCATCCGCACCATATAGCGGGCCATGGACTCGCACTGATCATACACCGGCACATCGAAGTCCATTTCCGGGTAAATGGAATACGGCTCATGCTTGCGCACATCAAAATTAATCCCGGAGCCCCGACATACCGGGCCGGTTGCCCCGTACTTCCGGCACATCTCCGCGGAAATCGGTCCGACTTCCTGGAGTCGTTTCATCAGGATGATATTCTTGGTGACCAGATTGTGGTACATGGGCATCCGGTCACGCAAACGCTTGATAAACGCCCGTGTTCCCGGCACGAAATTATCGTCGATATCGTTATACACCCCGCCGAACCGGAAATAACAATAGGTGAGGCGTGAGCCGGTGACCGATTCCAGCAGGTCGAGGATATGCTCCCTGTCGTCAAAGGCGTAGAGCAATGGGGAAAACCCGCCAAGATCCAGGATAAAGGCGCCAAACCAGAGGAGATGGCTGGAAACCCTGTTCAACTCGGCGGTAATCACCCGCAAATACTCTGCCCGCTCCGGCACCTCAATGCCTGCAGCCCGTTCCACCACGGAAACATAGCCATGGTTGTAAGCAAGGGCGTGGAGATAATCCATCCGACCGGTGTTGGGCAAAAACTGGGCCCAGGTCCGATTCTCTCCCATCTTCTCATGCATACGATGGATGTAGCCCAGAACCGGCTCCGCCTCGACGATGTACTCCCCGTCCATGGTCAGCTTGACCCGCAGAACTCCATGCGTGGCAGGATGCTGCGGGCCAAGGTTTAGGACAAATGTTTCGTTGGCTTCACTTTTGGCAAAGGCGCTCATGGGCGAAAATCCTTCAGCAGGGGATGATAATCAGCATCTTCCGGCAACAGCAACGGTACGAGGTAGGGGTGCCCGACAAAAATGATGCCGAAGAAATCATGGGTTTCCCGCTCATGCCAGTCAGCCCCGGGATAGATGTGCGAAATGGTTGGCACCTCCGGCTTGCTGCGCACCATCCTGGTTCGAATCGTCACTCTGCAGAACTCATCGTAATGATTGAAGTCGTACACTGCTTCCAGCGCATCTTCAGCAAGCTCACCCTGTTCGGCGGGCGGCGCGGCGGCGGGCGCTTCTTCTCCAGCGGCTGCAGCAGCATCTGCCTTGGCCTTTGCTTCCGCAGCAGCCTTTGCCTCGGCTTCCTTGCGCAGAGTCGCCTGCTCACCCAGCCAATCCACGCCGGTGACAGCCTCAATGAAAAAACCTTCCGCATCGAGCACCGAGACTGCGGCGACGAGCTGTTCCGGGGCAACCTGCACGTTCAAGGCAAACCCTTTGCGGGCATATTCCGTTTCGATTACCGCCTCAGCCCCACTGGCGGCCAGTTTCTGTTTGATCGCACCACAATTCATCTTCACCCCACCTCCACTCGTGGCCATCTGCGGGAACCCGTAATCTTTTCCTCAAGTTCCAGAATCCCTTCGATCAACGCCTCCGGACGGGGCGGACATCCGGGAATAAAAACATCCACCGGAAAGAGCTTATCCGCGCCTTCGACAATGCCGTACTGCCCGTCGAACACAAAAGGCCCGCCGGAAATGGCGCAATTGCCCATGGCGATGACCCACTTGGGCTCCGGCATCTGGTCGTACAAGGTTTCCACGGCAGGGGCCATTTTTTTGCTGATGGTGCCGGCGACAATCATCACATCGCATTGACGGGGGGACGGGCGAAACACCTCAGCTCCGAACCGGGCCAGATCAAAGCGGGACGCCCCGGTGGCCATCATCTCGATGGCGCAGCAGGCAAGACCGAAGGTCATGGGCCAGAGAGAATTGGCCCTTCCCAAGGCAAGCAGTTTGTCAAGCTGGGCAAACTGAACTATCGCGGGTTGTAGATTTTGCGTTCCCACTTGAACACTCCCTTTTTCCAAGCATAGATGATTATCAATGACAGAATTCCGACAAAGATCAGGATCTCGACAAAAGCCCGGAGATCGCCAACATCGATTCCGGCCTGCCCTGCCCTGTTGTAAATGAGCGCCACCGGAAACAGAAAGAGGATGTCCACGGCAAAGGCCACAAACATCAGGGCATAGAGATAATAAACAATACCGAAACGAATCCAGGCATCGCCAATGGGCTCCATGCCGCATTCAATGAGTTGCTTTGTTTTGCCCTGGGTGTTTCTGGTGGACCGAGGGGCAAGAAGGAGGGCGATGATGAACGGACCCACCGCAAACCCCAGGCCGCCCAAGAAAAAAGCCGCCACATAGAGAATATCAAGAGTTGCCTGCTGTTCCACGACTGTATGCTCCTTATGTTGAAGCGCATTATACGAAAGGCTTCCGACCTAAATAGCCCTATCAAAAATTGATGTCAAGCAAATACTGAATGATCATTCAGGAAAAGATCCCCCTGAAAAAACGAAGAGGGAAATGGCTGTTTTTCCCATTTTTTCAGGAGGTTAAAAGCAGCAGATCGCACTTGCTTTTTTATCGGACAACGAAGGGCAATCCGGGGAAATACTACACAAATTCAAACTGTTAGCCAAGGTACAAATACCGTGGCGACAACTACCTATTCAGCTCTTTTTTTATCGTTTTTTTATTTTGTAACGATGGTGATTGACACCGAGGCGGAGAAAAACAGCGGATACGACTTGACACCATCGCTGGGGAAAATGGAAGCGAGTTGAGGGAAGCAGTGCAACAGGGATAATCATCCTTAATATGATCCGGATATTTACCGCCCGAGACCTATGCAGATGAGGTACAGCGAAAAGGTGTGCGTTTTTTACTTCGATGCGGCAGTAGTCCCACCCAGCAAATCGAGAAGCCGCTGATGGATATTATCAAACCCGCCATTGGACATGATGACCACCACGTCGCCCTCCCGGGCGCTGCCATCAAGATAGGAAAGAACCTCTTCGGTTGTCGAAAAATACCCGGCGCGCAAACCGCGGCTTGCCAAGTTTTCTACCAGTTGCCGAGAGGAAAACTGTTCTTCGACCGGGATATTGGTGAGGGGAGCAGGTTCCCGAACCAGAACCTCTGTAGCGGCATCAAATGCCGAGGCGTAGGCCTCCTGGAAAACCTTGCGTCGGCTGGAGTTTGTCCGGGGCTCAAAAACCGCAACCAGACGGTGCCCAACATAGGCAGCCGCAAGAGCGGCCAGGGTTTCCCGAACCGCTGTCGGGTGGTGGGCAAAATCATCGATCACCGTCACCCCGCGCGCCACGCCCCGAACCTCCTGCCGACGCCGCACCCCTTGAAATTTACGCAGCCCCAGGGCAACGTCCTCACGGGCAAAGCCCAGAATATCAAGGACCGCAATCACAGCCAGAGCATTCAAGGCATTATGCCGTCCGGGCAAGACATTTTCGTAGCTGCCAAAGGAAACACCATTCCTATTCACCTGAAACGAAGTGAATGATGGACTGACACTGAGGTCAGTCACCTGCCAGTCACAATCGTCGGAACTCCCATAACTGACAACCGTACACTTGGCCTCCCGGCAAACCTCCCGAACTATGGGATCATCCCAACATGCCACCAGAAATCCATCAAGGGGCATGTTGGCGACGAGCTTGGCAAAAGAAACCTTGATGGCCTCAATATCCGCATAAATATCAGCGTGGTCAAACTCGATGCTGGTAAGAATGGCAATACGGGAGCGGTAATGGAGAAATTTAGGCCCCTTGTCGAAAAAGGCCGTGTCGTACTCATCGCCTTCAGCGACAAAATATTTCCCATCCGTCACATTAAAGTTCCGGCCAAAGGCCTGCACCAGCCCCCCGATCATAAAACTCGGCTCCGCACCGATCTCGCGGAGCAGACTGGCCAGCAGAGAGGAGGTCGTGGTCTTGCCATGGGTTCCGGCAACCACCAGAGAGACCTTGTCGCGGATAAAAAAATGGCTCAATGCTTGTGGAAAAGAGACATACGGAATTGCGCGCTCGGCCAGAGCCAGCGCTTCCGGGTTTTCCCGGCGGATGACATTGCCGACCACCACCAGATCCGGACGCGGCTCAAGATTATCAGGGGAATAACCTGACTGCACAGCAATCCCCTGGTCGGCAAGAAAATCACTCATGGGGGGATAAATCTGCTGATCCGAACCGGTCACATAAAATCCCGCGCTTTTCAACATACCGGCCAGGGCGCCCACCCCGGTGCCGCAGATACCCATGAGGTGGATATGTCGGATATTTTCAGGAAAGCGGTTGAGAGCAGGATCAAGGCCTGCGGGGGGAACGGACACGGTCAGGACCTGACCGTGTCCCGCACCGAATGGTAAATAGCGCGGAACATCTCGTCAAAATTTCCCGGCGCAAGCCGACCCACCTCGATGAACTTCACCACGATCTCCTTGGACACCTTGAGAATAGCATCCTCGGAAACAGGCTTGAAGGCAGGCTCGGGCGTTTTAGCGGATTGGCTCATATAATTCTCGGGATCGGGGATAAGGAAAACCAGGGGAAAAAAACAAGAAAAAAACCTCTGCCATACACGAAGAAGGCCAATTCTTAAGGCTGGCAGAGGCTGACCTGTTGAGAAAAACCGGTTAAGCCCTCCCCAAAGGTGCGTTTAGATAAAGAATGGTGGAGCTACGCGGGATCGAACCGCGGACCTCTTGCATGCCATGCAAGCGCTCTCCCAGCTGAGCTACAGCCCCACATTGTCTTTAGAAGCGTCGGGCAACGAAAACCCGCCAGACACGCTGGTTCAAATACCATCAGCCGTATTGCATGTCAAGTGTTTTCTCCGCGAGAATCCCTGCCATTTTTCTTGCCAAGGCCCAGTGAGTCTGTTACAGTCTGAAAGATTTTTTTCAATGGCCATAACTCTCTGTAAATTAAAGGCATTCTAATAAAACGTAGAGGTAACTGCATTATGTTCTCGCCCTTCGACTCGCTGTTTGGATGGCTCTCCAACGATCTGGCCATTGACCTGGGAACTGCCAACACTCTGGTATTCGTAAAAGGCAAGGGTATTGTTTTGCGGGAGCCATCGGTTGTTGCAATCCGCAAGGATGCACGGACCAACAAGGTTCTGGCCGTTGGCAAAGAGGCAAAAATGATGCTGGGCCGCACCCCGGGCAACATTGTTGCGGTCAGACCGATCAAGGACGGCGTCATCGCCGATTTTGAAGTCACCGAGGCAATGCTGCGCTACTTCATTAATAAGGTGCACAACCGCCGCACTCTGGTCCATCCCCGCATCATCATCAGCGTCCCGTCCGGGATCACCCAGGTTGAAAAAAGGGCGGTCAAGGAATCTGCGGAATCAGCAGGCGCCCGCGAAGTATATCTCATTGAGGAGCCCATGGCAGCGGCCATTGGTGCAGGTCTGCCCATCACCGAGCCGACCGCCAACATGGTTGTTGATATCGGCGGCGGCACCACCGAAGTTGCCGTGATTTCCCTGGCAGGCATTGTTTATGCCAGTTCTCTGCGGGTGGCCGGCGATAAAATGGACGACGCTATTCTCCATTACATCAAGCGCAAACATAACCTGGCAATCGGCGAACACACCGCCGAGGTCATCAAAACAACCATTGGCGACGTTATGCCCGAGCCTCCGTATGACACCATGGAGGTCAAGGGGCGCGATCTTGTTTCCGGCGTACCTAAAACCCTGACCATCAGCTCGGAAGAAATCCGCACCGCCATCACCGAACAGGTTGATGCAATAATTGAGGCGGTCAAAATGGCTCTCGAACTCACCCCGCCGGAACTTTCCGCTGATATTGTCGATCAGGGTATCGTTCTCACCGGTGGCGGCGCCTTGCTGCGCAATCTTGACAAAAGACTCTCCGAAGAGACCGGACTCCCCATCATTATTGCGGAAGACCCTCTTTCCTCCGTGGTGCTTGGCTCAGGCAAAGCCCTGGAAAACATCGATATTCTCAAAGAGGTCATGACCACCTGAGGCGAAATGATTCCAGGCCGTCACCTTGTTTGTTAATTGTTTAAAAGCTCCAGACGCACCTTTCCTCTCTTTAATTTTTGAGAAAACTATGGCTGTAGACACCTATTTTCAGAGTCTGTGATGAGGAAAAAAAACAAACGAGCCAGACAGATCAGACTCTTTCTTTTTTTCGGCCTTCTCCTCACCCTGTTCATTATTCTGATTGTTTCCACGGTGGGCCGCCAGGAGTTTAACGCCCCTCACAAATTGGCCTTGGAAATCATCGGCACGGCCCAATACGGCATGACCCGCGTAACCGGAAGCTTCAAAAATGGTTGGCGTAACTATACCGCGCTGATCAATGTCCGGGCGGAAAACGCCCGTTTACGGGAAGAGTTGCAGAAACACAAGGCGGTCAACAACGAATACCGGGAAGCTGTGGCAACCAATGTCCGGCTGGCTAAACTTCTCGAAATGAAAGAAACCCTCCCGTCCCCCACCCTTACCGCAGAAATTATCGGGATGGACCCTTCCCAGTGGTTCAAGACCATTATTATTGACCGGGGCAGCAGCGATGGTGTCCAGGCCGGGATGCCTGCCGTGACGGTTGAAGGAGTTGTGGGGCAGGTCACAAATACTTCCCCCCATTTTGCCAAGATCCTGCTGGCAACCGATCCCAACAGCGCCCTTGACGCCTTGGTCCAGGAAACCAGGGTCCAGGGGATCGTTAAAGGAGGCGGAGCCGGATTCCACATGGAGTATGTGCTCAAAAACAACGAGGTGGCAAAAGGCGACAAAATCGTCACCTCTGGTATCGGAGGGGTTTTTCCGAAAGGCGTGCCCATCGGCACGGTTTCAAAGGTCGAGAAATCAGGGAGGGGAATGTTCCAGGAAATTGAGATAGAACCCGCTGCGGATTTTTCCCAGCTTGAATATCTGATTATTGTCATGAAGAAGGACCCGCTGGCCAAATAATGCAGTATCCCTTGCCGATAATACAGCTTCACGCCATGCTGAATACGATGCAGCTCCCGCAGGCGTTGCATCGACCACTCCACCTTGCCACCTCAGCCCAGGCCGCGGCAAAATGGTTCTAAGTTTTCTTTTTCTCTCAGGGACCATCCTTCTCATTCTGCAGACCACTCTGCTCCATGCCCTACCTGAATGGTTTGGCCGTCCCAACCTTTTATTTTTATTTATCGTTTTTCTCGGCACATACCTCGATATTTACAAAGGCGCAGTGCTGGCCTTGCTGTTTGGCCTGATCATGGATATTTTTTCCGGGGTTTTTCTCGGTCTCCACCCGGTGATCTATCTTGTTCTCTTTTTCGTTCTCCAGGTCGTTTCCAGACATCTGGCCATCAATGAGTCTATCCACCAGATCCCGCTGGTTGCCTTAAGTTATCTTTTTACCGCGAGCAGCATCTTTGTCTTCACCTCGATCCTCTCGCCGGAGAGCAGGCTGTACTGGGCCTGGGGAAACGAAATCCTGCAGGTTCTCATTCTCGCTGTTATCTGTATCCCGTTTTTCAATTTTTTCCATTGGCTCACCACGGTTTTTGACAGCAGGAATTCGAACAATCCGTTTCGTCGTCACAAAACAGGAAACCGCTACCGGATGCAGTAAGCATCCCCTTTAAAAAATATGACCCCACGTCCGCTTACCAAAATAAACAAAATTGATCCGGCCGAGCTCAAGATGCTCAAAAAGCGGATTGATATCGCCATGGCCCTGATTATTTTTGCCGCCGCCCTGCTTTTGACAAGGCTTTGGTATCTGCAGATATACCGCGGCGACAATTTTGCGAAACTTTCCGAGATCAACCGCATTCGCATCCAAGAGATCGCCGCCCCCCGCGGCAATATTCTGGACCGAAACGGCCAGCCCATCATCACTAACCGCCCCCGATTCAATGTGGTCTGGAACCGGGAAGACGCGCCCAACCCCGATGCGGTCATTAAAGATCTCGCCAGAATCCTCAACGAAGACATCTCCGTGCTGCTGGACAGAATCCGGGCCGGCACAGAAAACCCCCGTTACATGCCCACCAGACTCAAGGAAGATATCGACTGGGAAACCCTGGCCGCCATAGAGAACAAACACCTCTCGCTTCCCGGAGTCCGCATCGAGGTTATGCCTTCCCGAGACTATCTCTACGGTGATTTCGCCTCTCATTTTGTCGGCTATCTTGGTGAAATAAGCCCGGCCGAGCTGACACAAAGCCGATATGCCAAACACCAGAGCGGTGACCAGGTCGGGAAGCAGGGCGTGGAAAAGATCTTCGAAGAGTACCTCAAGGGCGAAAAAGGCCGTAACTATCTGGAGGTTGACGTCCATGGCTTTGAGCAGCGCCAAATGCAATTGCAGGACCCATACCCCGGCAACGACCTGCAACTGACCCTTGATATCGAGCTGCAACGCGCCGCGGAAGAAGCCATGGCTGATAAGGCCGGCGCCGTGGTGGTCATGGAAGTGAACACCGGAAATCTGCTGGTTATGTGCAGCACCCCCCCGCTGCATCTCCAGGAATTTGTCGGCGGAATTTCGACAACCGCCTGGAATAAACTGCTCAACAACCCGCTCAATCCCTTGCTGAACAAAACCATACAAGGACAGTATCCACCCGGCTCAACCTTCAAAATCGTCACCGCCCTGGCGGCCATCTCCGAAGGGGTTATCACCCCCGAAGCATCTTTTTTCTGCGGCGGCTCCCTGAACTTCGGCAACCGAAGATACGGCTGCTGGAAAAAAGGCGGCCACGGCACTGTGGATTTCCAGCGGGCGTTGATTGAATCATGCGATGTCTATTTCTATTCGGTCGGAATGCGGCTGGGAGTTGACAACATTGCCAAATACGCAACCAGCCTTGGCCTTGGTAAGAAGACCGGGATCGAACTCGAACATGAAAAAGGCGGGATCATCCCCTCAACTGCCTGGAAACAGCAACGCTACAAGCAAAAATGGCAGGACGGGGAAACCCTCTCCGTTGCCATAGGACAAGGGTATGTGCTGACTACCCCCTTGCAGGTCTGCCGGATGACCGCCGCCGTGGTCAACGGCGGCACCCTGTACCGACCGCAAATTGTGCACAGCATCACCGCCCCCGATGGAAAAATACTAAAAACCTTTGCCCCGACCAGCGAGGGGAAAATTCTTGGTTCCGCCCACTCACTTGCTCTCATAAAAGAAGCCCTGGTCGGGGTGGTGAACTCGCCGGGCGGTACCGCCAAGTCGGTGAAACTCCCGGATGTGCTCATCGGCGGCAAGACCGGCACCGCTCAGGTGGTGGGTCTCTCCCATGTTGAGGGTATGAGCGAGAAAAACATCCCCTACAAATATCGCGACCATGCCTGGTTCACCTCGTTCGCCCCTGCGGAAAAACCTGAGATCGCCGTGACCGTACTGGTGGAGCACGGCCAGCACGGAGGTTCTGCAGCCGGCCCCGTGGCAAGGGCCGTGTACAAACGCTATTTTGAGCTCAAGTCCGGCATATCCGGGACCGCATCAGAACCGCCGCCTCTTGCCAAGGATGAAAAGGAAGAATAATCATGCTACGCTTTGACCGCCGCCTGCTTCTGAACTTCGACTGGGTCCTGATTGTGGCCGTGTTCGTTGTCGCCCTCATCGGCCTGGCCAACATCTACAGCTCAACCCATCTGTACACCAAGGTAGGCACCCCTCTTTACCTCAGGGAACTCACCTATTACCTGATGGGTGCAGCCGTCGCCCTGCTCATCGTCAGCATTGATTACCGGGTGCTGCTTACCCTGAATTATCCGTTGTACATCGCGATGATTCTTTTACTGCTTTTTGCCCTCGTCTTTGGCAAAACCATTGGCGGCGCCCAACGCTGGATCGATCTCGGTTTTTTTCGCCTGCAGCCTTCGGAGCCGGCAAAACTCGTCCTGGTCATCACCCTTGCCAGTTACTATTACCGCAAGGAAACAGGAAAAGGGTTCACCCTGCTTGATCTGGTTGTTCCGGCCCTGCTGACCGGCCTGCCCTTTCTCCTCATCGCCAAACAACCCGATCTTGGCACAGGGCTTTTGCTGGGATTCATCTTTGCTTCCATGACCCTGTTTGTCAAACTCCGCTGGACCACCCTGGCGACTCTTTTATGCGTCGGGCTTTCCGCCATTCCCATCGCCTGGAAATTCTTTCTGAAACCCTACCAACGCCAGCGGGTTGAAACCTTTCTCAATCCGGAGAACGACCCATTGGGCACGGGCTACCACATCATCCAGTCAAAAATCGCCGTGGGCAGCGGCTTGATTTTCGGCAAAGGCTTTATGCAAGGAACTCAGGGCCAGCTCGATTTTCTGCCGGAACGACACACCGACTTCGCCTTTTCGGTCTGGGCCGAGGAATGGGGCTTCATGGGTTCGGTGGTTCTGTTGCTCTGCTATTTTTTCATGATCCTCTGGGGGTTGAACATTGCCATCTCCGCCAGGGACAAATTCGGGGTGCTGCTTGCCTTTGGCGTGGTCTCGCTCATTTTCTGGCAGGCGTTCATCAACCTGGCCATGGTCATGGGGTTGCTCCCCGTGGTGGGAGTTCCCCTGCCCCTTATCAGCTATGGCGGTTCTTCGCTGCTGACCAATCTCGCAGGCCTTGGCCTCTTGATGAATATCCGGATGCGCCGTTACATGGGGACAAGCTGAGGCTGGCGCCCTGACGTTTTTATTACATAAAGCCTGTCCGCCCCGTGCCCCAAATTGTGCGGGGCAAGCTCTGGATGCAGACCTCGAAAAATCATGGCCTGCATCGGTACCTGCCTGACCATGCCACCATTTCTTCGCGCGACATTCTTCAAGGCGTGGTACATTAATTACACAGACATAATGCGTTATTCCTTGCATTCATCTTCCTGCACTTCTATATATTTAGGTAGTGAGAAACAGGTACTAGTGAGGAGGGGTTGATAATGTCACAATTGGGACACAGTATGCTTTCCCGGCTACAACTTCGCGGGATACATGTACTCGCATTTTTTATCATTTGTTGTTTCCCGCTCTCCGCATTCGGTGGAGTTTATCGTAATTCCTCCCACGGAAGCGCCACCACCGGCGTAGACCGCTCCAGCATCGACACCAAATACACCACTTTTTCCAAAGGCAACTGCGCCCATTGCCATGAGCAGCATGCGAGTTTGGCAGGAATTGAACCGAATCCGGTCAGCGGCGCAGCATCGCCGTATGCTGTTTTTGCCAACGAGGAAAACCTGTGTTTTGAATGCCATGACGTGGGTGGACCGGCAAAAACAGACATTAAGAGCCAGTATCAAAAGGCCAATAAACATCCAAAACTTACGGACCCGGCAACTGAAGGCATTCATCGCCCGTGGGAAAAGACCTCTACTGATTTTACCGGCGCGTATCGGCATGCCGAATGCACCGACTGCCATAACCCCCATGCCGCCACCGCCGCCAACCCTGTCTTTAATGTAACCGGAGTCAACCCATCCAACGGCAGCGCCGGCAGCCTGCCGACCTTCACCTTTGTCAAGGTGACGGATCGGGACCAGCAATACAAGGTATGCTTCAAGTGCCACAGCAACTGGACGGCTACTACCCGCCTCACCGCAGCCCAGTTCAATCCGGCCAACGACAGCTTTCATTGGGTGGAAAAAGATAAACTGGCAACATACACCCCAAACAGCAGTTCCGGCAAAGGCATTTATTATACAGCCAAATTCAACCTCGCCTCTGCGCCGACCATGATGCCACGCACCAGTTTCACTTACTCCGATGCCAACCTGCGGGTTCTGGCCCTGCGCTGTTCAGACTGCCACGGGGCGGACAGCGCCACAGCCCTCACCCCGAAAGGGCCGCATGGCTCATCTGTCGCAAAGATCCTCAAAGTGCCGGTGGGAAGCACCTATACGGTTTGGGGACCCGCCGCCGACCGGAACAACGCCTGGTGCTTCAATTGCCATGACCGCAACCCCTTTATAAGTTCAAGCGATACCAGTTCAGGAATGAAAAATAACAGCAAGGCCCTCCATGAGTTGCATGCCAAAAAAGCTGCCGGGGAGGGAGGGCGCTGTGTGGATTGCCATCTCCTGAGCCCCCATGGCCAGAGCGGTG
>VMSS01000116.1 GCA_013791995.1 Desulfurivibrio sp.
TATCAGTTCAAGGACTTATACGCTGTGACCCGTCCCGGCAAAACCTGGGACGTACTGGAAGATACGGGCAAGCTCCTGCCCTATACCGCCAAAGCCGGCAACGCCGTGTGTCTGCAATGCAAAACCTCCGATCTGATTCTCAAATGGAAGTACATGGGCGACAAGGACGAGCGGGCCAAATGGGACCGAACCTCGGATGTCAACGAGCTCATCAAGGACGTGCATAACCCGGTGGGTTGCATCCAGTGTCATGACCCCCATGGCACCCAGCCGCGTATTGTTCGTGACGGTCTGATTGACGCAGTGGAGCGTGACGGTGCCCGGCCCTATGACGCAGACAAGGGCAAAGGCAAGGTCAAGGTTGTAGAGTTTAGAGAATTCCGCAAAATAGGGTTGCTCAACAAGATGGATTCCACCCTGTTGTGTGGCCAGTGTCATGTGGAATACAACTGCAACCCCGGTTTTGAGCCGGAAAGCGGTGACAAGGTCGCGATGACCGACCGCCGCACCAACCATTTCCCCATGAAGAACGCCATGGATATCCTGGCCCATTACGACAAGCTCAAGTTCCGCGATTTCAAGCATGCGGTGACCGGCGCCCGCCTGATCAAGCTCCAGCATCCGGAGATGGAAACCTACTGGGGCAGCGTCCACGACAAGGCCGGTGTGCAGTGCCATAACTGCCATATGCCCAAAGAGAAAAACGCTGCCGGCAAATCCTTTACCTCGCACGAGGTGGTGCGTCCCAAAGATCATGTCAAGCAGGCCTGCCTGACCTGTCATCCCAAGTCCACGGTGGAGGAGAAGCTCTACCAGATTCAGGCGGTGCAGAACTACACCCGCGGCAAGATGCGCAAGTCCGAAGCGGTTCTTGGCGAGTTGATCGACACCTTTGCCGCCGCCCAGAAGGCCGGAGTGCCGGAGACGGTGCTGGCCGAGGCCCGCAAGCAACACGAGGAAGCCCATGTGCTCTGGGAGTGGTGGACCGCAGAGAACAGCGATGGCTGGCATAACCCCGGCCTTGCCCGGGAAAGCCTGACCGCTTCCATCGCCGCTTCCCAAAAGGGGATCGACTTACTCAAGGAAGCGATGAAAAAAAAGTAATGACAAAAAAGAAGTATAAAAAAAGGAACGGTGGGCCACCAAGCCCGCCGTTCCTTTTTTTTATGTAAACGAAAGAGTGTTTCTGCGAGGCAATGCGGACTGAATCAATCCGCGCCCCGCACCAGAGCGGTCAGGGTTTGCACCGTTTCCTTCATCTGTTCCGCCTGTGCGTCCAGCTCTTCGGAAGCGCTGGCGGCTTCTTCGGCGGTGGCGGCGTTCTGTTGTGTCACCGTATCCAATTCGGTAACCGCAATATTGATCTGACTGACCCCAGAAGCCTGTTCTCGCGAGGCATTGGCGATTTCGCTCATGAGCATGGCAACCTTGGCGGTGCTGTCTGCCACCTCCTGAAAGGACACGTTGGTGGAGTTCACCAGTTTTTCGCCGGTCTGCACCTTCAGCACGGTTCCCTCAATGAGTCCGGCGGTGTTTTTTGCCGCTTCCGAGGCCCGCATGGCCAGATTGCGCACCTCGTCGGCGACCACGGCGAAACCGGCTCCGGCTTCCCCGGCCCGCGCCGCTTCCACCGCCGCGTTCAGGGCCAGTAGGTTGGTCTGGAAGGCGATTTCGTCAATGGTCTTGATGATCTTGGAGGTCTCCTCGCTGGCTTTTGAGATTTCACCCATGGACAGGATGAGCTGGTCCATGGAGACATTGGCTCTGTCGATCACTCTGCGCGCTTCGCTGGTCAAGGTTTCGGCCTGGCCAACGTTGTCGGCGTTCTGCTTGGTGACGGCAGCAATTTCTTCCAGCGAGGCCGAGGTTTCTTCGATAGCGGCGGCTTGATTTCCAGCGCCGTCCGCCAAGGACTGACTCACCGAAGACACTTGGCCGGCTGCGGCGTGCACCTCCGCTGCGCCGCTGGTCAGGTCATCGGTGAGTCTTTCCAGCGAACCCACGATGAGCGAGGAAAGATAAGCAGCCATCAAAGCGCTGAGGATAATAACGATCAAAGCTGTGGAGGCGGTGAATATCAGTGAGCCCCTGTCCGCCTGCATCCGATTGTCCGCCATGGCAACGAGATCCGCCGCCAGTCTGGTTTCCACCTCTTTCATCAGATCTATTTTCTGGGTGATGGTGTCAAACCACTTTTCTGCTTGAATACCAAAGCCGCCTTCCAGGTGCTTGTCCATGGCGGTTGTCTCCATGGCGGCTACCTCCCCGACAACGGGAGCGTTCATTTTTTCCTTGTAAAAATCCTTGGACTGGGCTTCAGAAAAGGCCAGAAAATTATTGAGAAACACCTTTTGCGCCGAAAGAATTTCCACATATTTTTGATACATTTTCGGAGCAAAACCGTCGTTGGCAAAGGTGTTGCTCAGCACCGCCCGCTCGATGCCCATCCGCTCCTTGGACTCCACAAAATTGTAGTAGGCTGTGAGAGATTTCATGATGTCCTGGTCCGGGCTGGTCCGGGCTATCATGGGAATCGTGCTTAGAAATTCATGGATTGCTCCGGTGTAAAAGGCGATGGCCTCCGATCCGGCAATGGTCAGAGTGTCGGCCTGCTGTCGGATTGCCGAGACCTTATCGATCCCAGCCAGTGCGTTTCGCAGTTTTTCGTTCAGGCCGGGGTCACCCTTATCGGCTTTTGAGTGGGACAAGAAATCTTTGAGAGCGGCGATGCGGTTGTCGGTTTCGGCACGTTGGGACGGAAGCCGGTCGGCGAACTTTTCTCCCTTGCTGCCAAGAAAACCGGCGGTCATCCCCCGCTCTTTTTGGGCCTCGTGGGCAATCTCCGTGCTCAACCCGGCGATTGCGGTAAGTTCCTTGATTGAGGCGGCTTGCCGAAGGGTTGTGTACCGCTCCGCGCTGGTGCTGATGAGAATTGCAATCAGGAACAGCAGCGGAAGACAGACAAGCAACCGCAACATGCTTTTGATGGTGAGCTGTTTGATGAAAGCCATGAGTGTAGAATTCTCCTGATATAGTGTGTGTATCCCCTCAGCCTGATATCACTAGCATATTCGCTGAGCAACATAATTGACTTATATCAAGATTAGGCCTTCTTTTTTTGGATGACAAGCGCATTATCACCGTTTCAGGGGCAACCCCGCCGCTTTCCAGGCGCTGATCCCGCCGGAGAGATTGTAGATCTCCCCGTATCCCTTGCCGGAAAAATATTGCCCCACTGCAAAGCTTCGCCCGCCAACGGCGCAGATCAGCAAGAGGGGTTGGCCTTCGGGCAGGGTCATTCTCCCCCGGGCGAGTTCACCGAAAGGGATGAGCCGCGAGCCGGAAATGGACCCCTCGTACATCTCATCCGGCGAGCGAACATCCACCAGCACCAGATTCTTGCGCGTTTCCATAAGAGTTTTGGCCTCCTGCGGAGAAATGGAACGGAAGATACCGTTTTGGGCTGAACCCGGTGTGCCTTGCGAGTTTTCCGTGGAATTTCTGTCGCTGCAAGCGATTGGTGCCAACAGCAGCATTCCGGTCGCAAAAAAGATATGCAAAAATCTCTTCATAACATGTGTTCCTCTGGGGTGTTTTCCTGTTTCCGGCGGTCCCCGCCTGGGGTCCTGAGTCCATTTTGCCGAGGCAATCTACCCAGTTGCCGCATTCTTTGCAAGCATCGACATGCAACGCATTTCTCTCCCCAGTGTTTGTCCGGGTTTTCCGCGTTTTGGCAACGATCGGGAAAATGATATTGACGGGATAACAGCGGGCATGTTAATTAATCAATTAATAATATAATTACATTCTAACACACTGCTGTGGTTTTGGAGAACAGAGATGCTGCTTAAATTTTTCGCAGGGTTGGTGCTTGCCCTCACTTTCACCCTCTTCGCCCTGCCGGCACGGGCAGGTCTCAGCACGGACCTGCAAAATTTGGTTGTCCAGGGATCTACCCTGCGTGCCAACCTGGCGACAATCAACGTTTCCCAAGGAAATACCTGTTCGCAACTGGGCAGCTTCAATACCTCCCTTGAAAGTTATCTGGCAAGCATACAGGTGGTTTACGGGCAGCTTGCAGCCCCGATTACTCTTACTGCCACCGACCTGACCGCGCTGGACACTCTTTCCGGCCTTGCCAAGAGCATGGGGGGTGATTCCGTGCGACTGTCCGGGGAATTGCGCAACATCGAGGCACTGGCCGATCTGTTTGAGTACCGGGCCGCTTTGAGTGCTATGCTCCGTCTTTCCGATGATATCGGCATCATGGCCAACCGTATTCTGGAGATGGCTGACCGGATTCTGGTCATGGCTGACAACATCGGCGCCATGGCCGACCGGATAGTGCTTACCCAGCAGTTGCAAAACACCAATGTGGCCCTGACCCAGGCCTCCATGCTGACCACTCAGCTCAATATGATCGCCATGAGCGAGAGTCTCTCCACCATAGCCTACAATCTCAGTCTGGGGTTGGTGGTGAATGAGACCGATGCCCTGATGGGTGAGATGGGAAGGACCACGCTTACCAGCCAGACCATGTCCGTGGACTTGAGCCGACTCGAGGCCCAGTCTGCCCTGCTGCTGAACAGCACGGTGTCCCTGTATTCCTGGATGAGCCAGAACAGTCAGGTGGCGAGCCACTATATCAATGGCGACACCCTCACTCTGCTGGGAGACCTCTCCAGCCTGCAGATGGCGCTGGCTTTTTCTCTTGAAGCCTATGCCAACACCATCAATCAGTTGGCTCCGCTTACCCAGATTCCTGTTCTTTCGGATGCCACAGCCAGCATGCTGCGGCTGACTGCCGACATCGGCGATATGTCCGGACGGATCATGGAGATGACGGACAAGATCATTGTCATGGCCGACAACATCGGACTCATGGCTGACCGGATTGTCGTGACCCAGAACTTGCAGCAGGCCAATATTGAACTGACCCAGAATTCGGTGAACATCGCCCAGAATGTCACCATTACTGTTATCAAAAATTATCTTGGCCAGTAATTGTGCCGGACACGTAAGAAGTCGGAGCCTGCTCTAAAGAGGCGCTTCGACAGACTCGGCACGAACGGAACATCAACACGATAAGAAAATATCCGTTCACCCAGAGACCTCCGAGGGGATGTTGTTACGAATCTACCATTGTTACCGATATTGTTTGGGAGAAAGAACATGATTGCGTATATCCGAAATGGCTTGTTTGCTATCCTTTTCATTTTTGCTGGTGCGGGATTGCCTTCCGGTCAGGCGCAAGCCGCCCTGGCCACGGATGTGCAAAACCTTGTGGTCCAGGCCCAGAGGCTTGACGCGCAGTTACAGGGGATAGCTCTTTCGGCGGATTCGATTTGCGGTCCTCTGGTCCAGGGTGATCAGGCGGCGCGCGCACTGCTGTACAGCATCAGCCAGGTGAACGAAAATATGGCGGCTCCGCTGCAGATAGACAGCGAGACCCTGGCTGCCCTTGAGGCGCTTTCTGCGGTGTATCCGAGCTTGGCCACTCAAAGCCTGCGGCTGTCCGTTGATCTGGGAGTTGTGTCGCAGGTTGCCCCGGCCATTACCCTGAAGGACGGGATTGTCGCCATGCTCCAACTTTCCGATGATATCGGGGCCATGGCCGACCGCATCGGGGAAATGGCAGACAAGATTCTGGTCATGTCGGACAATATCGGTCTGATGGCAGATCGTATTATTCTTACCCAGCAGATCCAGAACCAGAATATCCTGGTCACCCAGCAGAGCATGCTCCAGACCCAGACCAACATACTGGCTCTTGTGTCCGTGCTGGAGAGCGAATCGTACAATCTTTCCCTTGAAAAACTGGTGCTGGACGGCCAGCTTCTCGCGGCCCGGATGGCTGCGGTGGTTTTAAGCCCCTGGACCATGAAAACCCAGCTCAGCACGGTTGCCACGGATGTTCAGACTTATCTGGGCAAGGTAAAAGCGGACCAGGCCACCATGATTCAGAATTCCGGCACGAGCACCACCTATATCAATACCACCCCCCTGCTCAACCTGGGCAACCTGAGTACCATGCTCACCTCCCTCGCCTCGGCGATGAATGTCTATGTGCTTGCCATCGACAGTTTGAAAACGATTACTTCCAGCACCACGCTCTCCGCCTCCCTGAAGAGCATGCTGCAAATTTCCGCGGATATCGGCCTCATGGCAAATCGGATACTGGAAATGGGGGATCTCACCCTGGCCATGGCCGATAATATCGGCATGACTGCGGATCAGATTCTTGCCACCCAGCAGCTCCAGAACATCAACGTGGCCACCACCCAAGCATCTATCCTGGCGGCCCAGAATGTGGCGATCGGCATTATTGTGGCCAGAAAACTGTAATTTTTAGAGCTGTGACATTGAGGGAATTGCTTCGGGCGGTTGATCAGTACAGGGTCAGCCGCCCTTTTTTATGGCCGGGAACAGAGAAGGGTTATGATCCGGCGCTGATCTGGTCCAGGGCGGCAAGAACCGTCAGGATCTCGGCGTCGGTGTTGAAAAAGCCGGGGGAAAGGCGCAGGGTGCCCTGGGGGAAGGTGGAAATACTGCGGTGGGCCGCGGGCGCACAGTGGAGCCCTGCCCTGGCCATGATTCCGTGTTGGCGATCGAGCAGAAAAGCGAGATCGGCCACGCTTCTGCCTGTCATGGTCAGGGACACGGCCGAGCCTCTGTTGGCGGTTGCAGATGGTCCGTGCACGGTGACCCCCTTGATTTGGCTTAAGCCTTCCAGCAGTAAGCGGGTGAGGTGATCTTCGTGGTGCCTAATCGTTTCCCGGCCGATCTTTGTGATAAATTCCAACCCTGCGGCCAGACCGCCGATACCAAGGGTGTTGGGCGTTCCTGATTCAAAACAGTCCGGCATCAGCTGCGGCTGCTCCTCCGCTTCCGAATTGCTGCCTGTGCCGCCCATTGTCAGCGGCTGGGCCATGATCCCTTGCCGGAGGAGAAAACCTCCGGTGCCGGTGGGGCCGAACAATCCCTTGTGGCCGGTGAAGGCGAGAAAATCAATGGACATTGCCTCCATGTCGAGAGGGAAAACCCCGGCGGACTGAGCCGCGTCCACCATCAGCAGTGCCCCGCCCTTGCGGCTGCCGATGGCTGCAAGATCGGCCACGGTTCCGGTCACATTGGAGACATGATTGATAATAATAAGCCGGGTCTTTGCGTTCAACCGCTTGGGGATATCGTCCGAGTCGATGGCGCCGGTGGAGTCCGTGGCCAGAATCTCCAGGGTAATCCCCCTGGTTTTTTCCAGGTGGCGCAGGGGGCGCATCACCGAGTTATGTTCCATGCCCGTGGTCAGGACATGGTCGCCGGGGCTGAGCAGTCCGAAAATGCCCACGTTGAGCGCCTCGGTGACATTGCTGGTGAACACCACCCGGCTTGAATTCGGGCAACCGAAAAAACCGGCAACCAGCTCGCGGGCTTCAAAGATCACCCGGCTGGCAGCCAAGGAAAAGCGGTGCGCCGAGCGGCCGGGACTTAAGGAAATATCCCGGATCAGCCGGTGCATGGCCTCTGCCACCCAGGGGGGCTTGGGAAAGGAGGTGGCGGCGTTGTCGATATAGATGGGGGAAGATGAATCGTCCATATTAGGGAGGAGTCAGCCTTTTTAGTAAGGGCTGACCACTTTGGTGGCTTGGGCCATACCGTCCATGATCTCGAACATGTTGGTGACCTGGCCTACCAGCAGAGCATCCTTGAGGTTGAAAAAATCCAGACAGGTGCCGCAGGAGTAAATTTCAACCCCCAGACCGTCCAGCTCCCGGAGCGGCGCAACCAGATCGGACTCGGTGGCGGTTATTTTTACCCCGGTATTGTAAAAAAATATTTTCGCGGGCAAAGGGCTGAGATTTTTGATGGTCTTGATATAGGCGCGCATAAGGACGCGGCCCAACGGATCGTCGCCCCGCCCCATGGTGTCCGCCGGGATTACCATAACCAGGCCGGTTCCGGGCGGGTCGCAACGGTAATCCTCTGGGGCAGGAGTCTGGCCGCGCTCACCTTTGCTGAGCGTGATGTGGCGGGTGTCTCCGGAAGAGCGGATTGCCACACCGCATCCCTGACTTTTGCCGAAGCGCTCCAGATTGCTCTGGGCGGCTTCGTTGTCTACCAGTACCTCGACCGAGCCCTGCGTCAGGGAGTCGAGCAGCTCCTTGGCCCTGATCACGGGTTGCGGGCAGGCCAACCCCCGGCAGTCGAGCACCGTATTCATCATTCTGTTCCTGTGTTTCCTCAGTCGTTAAAGCTTACCTGGCTCACCAGATCGCGGATGATGTTCTGGGCGGCGGGATCAATTTTTGGCGCGGCAAACCCTGTATCGTAAAAATCAGGATTGATATCGTTGGCGCTCCACATGCTTTGCGCCTCGAAGTAGAGATCTTTTTGGGAAAAATATCCTTCCGGCAGCATCATTCGCAGTTTGTAGTTCCGGTTGGTGGGAATTCGTTGCTTGCTCACCAGCTTGAGGCCGCTGGTGGTCAGATCGACAAGGTGCCCGAGGAGTTCGTTTGCTTCATCATCGTAGACTTCAAGGTAGTACACAAGGTGTCTGCGTTTCAGGGTTCGGGTTTCATCCGTCATGCTTTCCTCCTAACGGTCTGATTTGGCAATGCTGGCCAGCATGCAGGCAATGACCGCCTCGGGGCCTATGCTGGAAGAATCGACAATAATCGCGTCATCCGCCGGTTTGAGCGGGGCAAGCTGGCGCCTTGAGTCATCATAGTCCCGTTTGCTGATCTGGTCCAGAATTTCCTGATAGTCGACGATTTGCCCTTTTTCCGCCAGTTGCGTCTGGCGGCGGCGGGCCCGTTCTTCAGCCGAGGCGTTGAGGAAGAACTTGCGGAACGCCTTGGGGAAAACCACGGTGCCCATGTCCCTCCCTTCGGCGACAATACCGCCTTTTTCTCCCAGTTGCCGCTGCAGGGCGGTAAGCTTTTCGCGCACCAGCGGGTTTGCGGAAACCCGTGAGGCGACCAAACCCATCTCCGGGGTGCGGATGGCTTGGGAAACGTCCTCGCCGTTGAGCAGAACCCGCACATCGTCATCGCCGTTTGGGACAAGATTCAGCTCGATGGTCTTCAGGCATTGTGCAAGGGAGTCCGTGTCGGCCAGGTCAATCCCCTGCCGTTCCAAGGCGAGCCCGACTGCCCGGTACATGGCACCGGTGTCCAGATAGGTAAAATGAAGCTGTGCGGCCAGCCCTCTGCTGATCGTGCTTTTTCCTGCACCCGAGGGACCATCGATGGTGACGATGGCTTTGGCGTCAATCATGGTCCACCTCGCCCAGCGCTGTGGCCAGCGCAGTGATGAATCGCTGGTTTTCCGCGGGCAAGCCGACGGTGATCCGGATATAGGTCGGGTAGCCGTAAGCATTCATGGGCCGGACGATGACTCCTTGATGAAGCAGGGCATCGTACAGTTTTTTGCCATCGACCTGCACATCGATAAGAAAAAAGTTGGTCTGGGAAGGAAAGGGACGGCAGCCGAGTTTTTCCACCTCGCAGCTCAACCAGGCGATGCCTTCGCGAGTGAAGGCAATGGTTTTTTCATAATGCTCGTCATCGCTTAACGCGGCAAGAGCTCCTGCCTGGGCCGGAAGGTTGACGTTGAACGGCTGGCGAACTCGGTGCAGATAATCGGCGATGTCGGCATGCATCAGGCCGTAGCCCACCCGCAAACCTGCCAGGCCGTATGCCTTGGAAAAGGTGCGCAGAGCCACCACCGGTACCCGGTGTTTGAGGTAGTCCCGGGCATCGATGCGCAATTCCGGCTCGACAAAATCCACATAGGCCTCGTCAAGGACGACAATCACCTGATCGGGCACCTTGTCGAGAAAGGCTGCAAAGGATGCGTTGCTGAAAACCGTGCCGGTGGGATTGTTGGGGTTGTCGAGAAAGATCAGCCGCGTTTTCGCGGTGATTTGCTGGGCGATACCGTCCAGGTCATGGTGCATTCCGGCCAGCGGCACCACCCGGTTGATGCCGCCTTGGGCCTGAACCGCCTTCTGGTAAACGAGAAAGGTCGGTTGGCTGGTGATCACCTCTTCGTCGGGTCCGAGAAAGGCCGCGATCAGCAACTGGATGACTTCGTTGGAGCCGTTGCCGAAAACCAGCTGGTTCGGGGCTACGCCGATTTTTTCGGCCAGTGCCTGGGCAAGATAATAGCAGCTGCCGTCGGGATAGCGGTGCAGGTTTTTCAAGCTGTCGGTCACGGCGGCCACGGCTTTGGGCGATGGACCCAGAGCGTTTTCGTTGGAGGCCAGCTTGATGGAGCCGGTGATGCCGTACTCGCGCTCCAGCTCTTCCAGGGGTTTTCCCGGCGGATATGGAATGAGGTTGGCGATATTGTCGCGAACAGGAAGTTTCATGGGTTTAAATCCTCACAAAAGATATGGGGCCACGAAATCCACGAAAGACACGAAATGTATTATTTTTCGCTACTCTTGCAAGAGCTTTGGCAGTATTAAAAGCGCGTGTGGCTCGACAGACTCACTACGATCGGAATTGAGTCAATGATTACCATGTTACCACCGCTCACCCTGAGCTAGTCGGAGGGTGTTTTAGGAATTTTGCAAGAGCCTTTTTTCGTGTCTTTCGTGGGGTTCGTGGCAATCTTTTTTTTATAATTTAGGTTTGTTCCCTGTCAGATCAAGCCGTTGCTCCAGGGCATAGGCGGCCCGGAAGATTTTTTCCTCGGCAAAATGAGAGGCCTGGAGCTGGAGACCGATGGGCAACCCGCTGGAGCTTATCCCGCAGGGAACCGACATACCGGGCAAGCCAGCCAGGTTGGTGCAAATAGTAAGAATATCGGAAAGATACACGCTCAGCGGGTCATCGATTTTAGCACCGATCTTCCAGGCGGGTGCCGGGGTAACCGGGGAGACCAGCAGGTCGCACTGGGCAAAGGCCCGGGCATAATCCCCGACGATCAGAGTGCGGACCTGGGAGGCTTTTTTGTAATAGGCATCATAGTAGCCGGAAGAGAGGGCATAGGTGCCGATGATGATCCGCCGTTTCACCTCTTCGCCGAATCCTTTGGAGCGGCTGTGGCAGTACATTTCCATGAGTTCGTGTTGGTCATGGTCGCGGAAGCCGTATTTGACCCCGTCATAACGGGCCAGATTGGAGCTGGCTTCGGCCGGGGCGATAAGGTAGTAGGCCGCAACCCCGTACTCGGTGTGGGGCAGGGAGATCTGCACGGTTTCGGCTCCGGCTTCCTTGAGCAGAGAGATGCCCTTGTTCACCGCCTGTTCCACCTCCGGATCAAGGCCTTCGCCGAAGTATTCTTTGGGGATACCGATGGTGAAGCCTTTGAGGTCTTTGGAAAGAGCGGAGGTGAAATCCGGCACCGGCTGGTTGACCGAGGTGGAATCACGTGGGTCGTAGCCGCTGATGGCGCCCAGCATGATGGCGGCATCGCGCACATCCTTGGTGAGGGGGCCGATCTGATCAAGGGAAGAGGCATAGGCCAGCAGGCCGAAGCGGGAGACCCTCCCATAGGTGGGTTTGATCCCCACGATCCCGCAATGGGAGGCGGGCTGGCGGATGGAGCCGCCGGTGTCCGAGCCCAGCGAGGCGATGCATTCGTCCGCCGCCACCGAGGCTGCCGAGCCGCCGCTGGAGCCGCCGCAGACATGGGCCAGGTTCCAGGGGTTTTTCGGCACCCCGTAGGCACAGTTTTCGTTGGCGGATCCCATGGCGAATTCGTCCATGCTCACCTTGCCGAGAATCACCGCCCCTGCGTCCCGCAGCTTTTCCACCACAGTGGCATCGTAGGGGGGGATGAAGGGTTCAAGGATCTTGGACCCGGCAGTGGTGCGCAACCCTTTGGTGCACAGGACATCCTTGATGGACAGCGGGATGCCGCAGAGGCTTCCACCCTCGCCCCGCTTGCGTTGTCCATCAGCCGCCTCTGCCTGGGCCAGGGCGCCCTTGCGGTCCAGGGTGATATAGGCGTTGACCTTGGGCTCCACGGCGTCGATCCGGTCAAGCACCGAACGGGTCAGCTCCAGGGAGGAGATTTCCCCTGAACTTAGGATATCCTGCAAGGCATGAATGGTTAAGGCGTGGAGTTCCATAGATACAGTACCGCTGCTCATTCTAAATTGTTGTTTTAAGGGTATCTGCCGCCGCGGAGAGCGCTAATAAAAACGGACCTCGGAAAGGAGGTCCGTAACGGACAGGAAACATAGTCCCGGTCGCAGAGTCTGAAGTCCCTAGATAACCCTGGGCACCACGAAGGCCTCGCCGTTCTGCAATGGGCCGTTGGCCAAAGCTTCCTGCTGGGGCAGGGATTTGCGGGTTTCGTCTTCGCGAAAGGCGTTCCGGAGATCCAAGGCATGGGTTGTGGGCTGAACGCCGCTGGTGTCCAACTCGCCCAGTTTTTCCACATAGCTCAGAATGGTGTCCAATTGCAGGGTGGTTTTTTCCACCTCTGCCTCCGACAGCGAAAGCCTCGCCAGCTTGGCGACATATCGTACTTCTTCCGGGGTGATTTTCATGCCTTATTTTGTAACGCATTCAGCCGGTCAAGTCAATGCCGGATAGGCTTGTAACAACAACAGCCCTTCGACAGGGCTCTCCTGAGCTTGTCGAAGGGCTCAGGGTGAACGGACATTGTCTTAACGCATTGATCGTTCGTGCTGAACCTGTTGAAGCATCCGGGTGAAGCCCGCGTTTATCTGTGATTCCAACAATGCCTTTGTTGGGTTCGGCCATTTCGAGGCGGGGTGGAGAGAGGTCA
>VMSS01000031.1 GCA_013791995.1 Desulfurivibrio sp.
GCTACTCCTGCCCGAGGAGTTGTCTTGGGGCCTCAACAGCTTTGCTGACCTCCTGGACAAACACTCTGAACCTGCTCCATCTTTTCCTCCCTCCGCAACAATTACAACATCGTATGCCCTCACCCTAGACCCCGATGAATCTCTCGTCAAGCCGGAACAGTGAGGAGCCGGGTTCCCTGTTCAGCACAATTGACACCCATCACATCAGTTCCCCTTAAAAACCAATTGACAGCAACTCAGCCATTTTGTAATGTGAACGCGCATTCACATAATGGGGTCATGATGCTGCCGAAAAAAAATACGACAATCCGCCGGAAAGAAATCGTCCAAGCCGCTCTTCAGGTTATCGGCGAAAAGGGGGTTCACGGCCTCACTATAACCGAGATCGCCGGACGGGCCGGAATGAGCGATGCCAACATCTACCGTCACTTCAAAGGCAAACAGGAGATTCTCAAGGCACTGGGTGATTTCATCAGTGAGGCGATGATGGGCACGGCGGCTGGAATTGCCGCGGGGAAAGGGTCTTCCCTGGAAAAACTCAGCGCCATTTTCCGCTCGCACGCAGCCCTGATTGCCGCAAACCCCGGCCTGCCCCGATTCATGTTTTCCGAAGAAATCCACCTCGAGGACCTTTCTTTAGCCAAAACCATAGCAGACAAAATAGCGGGATATATCGAAACGCTCAGCATGATCATTGCTGCAGGAGTCAAGAACGGCGAACTCCAGTCACTTGCCCCGAGGGAAACAGCCATTACCCTGCTCGGCATGATCCAGTTCATCGCCTTGCGCTGGTCCATCACCCGGGGCGCATTCAGCCTTGATGCCGAGGCCGAACGATTGTTGAACAATTTTCTGCTGCTTATTCAAGCAGGCTCGCCCCAAGTGCTCCTAGAGCCCGACACCATGGAACCCGTATGAAAAAAACGCTCCTTTTACTAGTACTGTTTATATTTTTCACTGGACCGGTCGGGGCAGTGGAACCGCTTACCCTGGCGGAGGCCCTGAAAACCGCCGATACAAATCATCCCCAGATCGAAGAGGCTGCAGCTAACCTTGCTGTCACCGATGCAAGAGTCGGACAGACCACTGCCAACTACTGGCCCCAGATCAATCTCGCCGCCGACTGGAACAAAGGCGACACCTTCTTAACCGCTCTGGGCGGCATCAAGGAAACCGAGGTTTCCACCACCTCAGTGGTCGTCAGGCAGAACATCTATGATTTTGGCCGTACCGCCGGTGCTGCCACCGCCGCCCGCGGAGCCAGAGCGGCGGCGGCGCAAGGACTGGCAATCAGCCGCCAGGATATCGCCTTTCGAGTTAAAGCTGCCTGGTATCTGGTTTTGGCGGCGGAAAAACAGGTGGAGGCCAGCCAAAAAACCGTTGCTGCTCGAGAAGGGTTGGCCAGCCAGGCAGAAGAATTTTTCAAGCACGGTATCCGCTCCAAGGTGGAGGTGGCCAGAACCGAAGCATCTCTGTATGCAGGTAAAAGTGTGCTGATCCGGGCCGAGAACAATCGGGATCTTGCCCGCCTGGAACTGGCAAACGCAATGGGGCTGAACTCTCTTGAGGATCGACCACTGGCCGAACCGGAAATTTTTGCGCCCCTCGCACCGGAAGATCTGGCACGTTTGCGTGAAGAAGGTTTGCAAAACAGAAGCGAACTCAAACGACTCGCATCCCTCAAGGATTCTGCCACCGGCTCTTTGCACTCTGCCCGCAGCGGCTATCTCCCCACTCTTTCCGGCGTTGCAAGCTATGGCGAAGCCGCGCAGAGCATGCTCCCGGAAGGGGAGGTCTGGGTTCTGGGATTCAATCTCTCCCTGCCGATTTTCTCCGGATTCGCCACCAAGGAACAGGTGCGCGAAGCAGATGCCGCCATCCAGGCCGTAGGAGCGCAGCAGAAAAATTTACGCATGCAGGTCGCCAGAGAGATTGAATCCGCCTGGCTGGGGATCACTGAATCCCAGGCCCGCCTTGCAGCAAGCACCAAAGAAACCATCGCAGCCCAGGAGGGCGAGCGCCTGGCCATGGAGCGTTACCGGGAAGGGTTGGGGACAATGATCGAGGCCATTGATGCGCAAGCCCAGGCCTTGAATGCTGAAACCGCCCAGATTCAAGCTGGATACGACCAACGAATTGCAGGGGCTCGACTGAATCGAGCCTTGGGCAGACAATAGCAAACGTTGATCCACATTTTTTCGTTGATGGTGAACGATTACATCAACAGGGCAGGATTGAGGAGAAAAATGATGCAAGCTCCGACCAAGTTGAAAATACAGAAAAAATATCTTCTGGCGCTGGCTGGGATACTGGCTGTTGGCCTTATCCTGCGGCTTACGATTCTGGGACCGACCAAGGTACAGACAGTACGCGTGGTGAAACGGGATCTGGCCGCCCAGGTCTATGGCAACGGGACGGTGGAAGCCAAGGTTGTGGTCAACATTGCCAGCAAGATCACCGGACGGCTTGCCGAGGTCAGTGTTGATCAGGGGGACACGGTCAAACGCGGGCAGGTATTGGCAAAACTCGACGCCACCGAATTGCAGGCCCAAGCCCAACAGGCTGGAGCAACTTCGGAAAAGGCTGCGGCTGCGGTCGCTCTGGAGCAGGCCAATCTGCAAAAAGCCCAGGCTAATCTGCTGCTTGCTGAAAAAAACAGCAACCGCTTCAGTGCCTTGGCCGCGAAAGAACTGGTATCCACCCAGGAGGCCGAGCAGTATGAAACCGCTTTCCTGGTCGCCAGGGAAGAGGCCGCCCGCGCCGCTGCCGCCCTGAACTCGGCAGGCCGGGAGAAAATGGCCACCATAGCCGCCTTTGCCGCCAGTCGCTCCCGCCTCAACGACGCTTTGATTCTGGCGCCGGAAGACGGAATAATCATCCGGCGTGAGCTTGAACCCGGAGCCACGGTAACCGCGGGTTTGCCGATTTTCCTGCTGGCCAATCCGGAAACCGTCTGGGTAAAGGCCAATGTGGATGAATCGCAGCTCAAGGGACTTGCGCCGGGGCAATCGGCAACAATCACCCTTCGCTCCGCGCCGGGGGAAAAATTTCCCGGGCAGGTGGCCCGCCTTGCCTGGGAAAGCGACCGGGTTACCGAGGAGCTTGAGGTTGATGTGGCTTTCACCCCACCCTTGGAACATTTCCGTCTGGGAGAACAGGCCGAGGTACTGATCGCGACAGGGGCGAAAAAAGATGCCCCGTCCATTCCCGGCACCGCCTTGCTGAACAGGGGAACACAGCGCGGAGTCTGGGTGGTGGACAACAATCGTCTCCGTTTTCAGGAAGTGTCCACCGGAATTGAAGACCTCCAGGGGGTGATAGAAATCACCGCCGGGCTTGCCGGCAACGAGGCCATCGCCCTTACAACTCCGGGAAAAATGTCCTTGCTCCGCGACGGCCAGAAAGTCCGGGTACGCAAATGAATCTGGCACTGCGGGACATCCGGCACCAAAAAAGCCGCTTCATCCAGACCTGCCTCGGACTCGGCCTGCTGCTCGGCGTGGTCATGAGTATGAGCGGCATCTATCGGGGCTTATTCACCGACGCAACCGGCATTTTAAACGCCACGGCAGCGGACCTCTGGGTGGTTCAGCAAGACACCAGCGGCCCCTTTGCCGCCACCTCCCGCATTCCCGAGGAGATCAAATATAGAATTCGGGCGGTTCCCGGCGTTGCGCAGGCCTCTGCTCTTTCTTTTCAAAATATCCAAAGCGAACGGCACGGTGCCCCTTTCCGCTTTTTTCTCGTGGGGTATGAACTGGGAGGCATGGGTGGGCCGCCCATCATCGTCGCCGGTCGTCCAATCCGGCAGAAGCACTACGAAATAGTGGTGGACCGGGCCATGAAAATCGGGCTTGGAGAACAACTACAACTGGGCGGCGATGACTACACAATAGTCGGACACACCGCCAAGATGGTCTCCTCGGCCGGCGATCCCGTGGCCTATGTAACCTTGGCCGACGCCCAGAAGATCCAGTTCAAGGATGACAACAACGCCATCCGCAACAGCCGCGAAAAACTTGCCAGCCAGCTTGAACGGTTGCCCGTGCTTTCCCCGAATCAGGCCAGCCAACTCACCCCGCAGATCGCAAAAATTGTCGGCTCGACCCATATTGCCAATACCGTTGTGGCGAGGCTTTCCCCTGGAGCGGATCTGGCCGAGGTACAGGATCGGATCAGCAGGTGGAACCACTACCGCCCCCTTACCGGCAAAGATCAGGAACACATTCTCACCGAAGGCATGATCAAAAAAGCCAAGATGCAGCTCGGCATGTTCCGGGGCATCCTCCTCGTCATTTCCGGGGTTATCATCTCGCTGATTATCTACACCATGACTCTGGACAAATTACGGGTAATCGCCACCCTCAAACTGATCGGCACCAGAAACCGAGTGATCGTCGGGCTGATCCTCCAGCAATCGCTGCTCATGGGAGTGATTGCCTACGTTATCGGTTTCGTCCTGATCGCCCTTACACGCGACAAGTTTCCCCGGAGGTGGGATCTGGTGGCCATCGACTTGCAGCTTTTGTTCGGCATCGTGATTCTAATCTGTATCGGCGCAAGCCTGGTGGGCATCCGCAAGGCCATGCGGGTCGAGCCGGCTGAAGCGCTGGGAGGTTGAGGCACATGTACGCGGTGCAGATCGAAAACCTGACCAAAATTTACGGCAGCGGCCACACCGAAGTGGTGGCTCTGGCCGATGCAACCTTCGATGTGGCGCCCGGAGAACTGGTGGGCATCCTGGGTCCCTCCGGCTCCGGAAAAACCACGCTTCTGACCACCATCGGCCTGGTTACCGAACCTACCCGGGGCAGAGTTGTGCTGGATGGAGAGGTGATCGCCGAAGACGGCTGGCCGCCTGGGCTCGACCTCAAGCGGATACGGCGGGAGAAACTCGGGTTTATCTTCCAGGCCCACAACCTGATCCCCTTTCTCTCGGCCGTGGAAAACGTAATGATCGCTTTGGAAAACAACGGCTTCGGTGCGAAAGAGGCACGGACGCGGAGCATCGAGCTTCTGGAAAGCCTCGGTCTTGGCCACCGCCTTAACCACTATCCCGCCTTGCTCTCCGGCGGCGAATCGCAACGCACCGCCATAGCCCGCGCCCTGGCCAACCAGCCCCGGGTGATCCTGGCCGATGAGCCCACAGCTGCCCTAGATACGGAAAACGGCAAAAACGTCATGGGGCTGCTGAAAAAACTGGCGGTGGAGAACAACTCCGCCATCTTGGTGGTCACCCATGACCAGCGGATGGTGGAAGGCTTTGACCGAATCTTTACCTTCAGCGACGGCCGCATCGTTAATGAGACGCGGAACAATGTGTAGCTGAGTCGCTTAGCACAAAAAAAGCCCGACCTTTTCAGGACGGGCTTTTTTTGTTTGTATCGTGTTTCTTTCTAGTGCTTAAAGGAGCGCTGCCCCGTGAACTTCATGGCCACCTGCGGTTTGGCCTCGTTGCAGGCCTGGATGGTCGCGAAATCACGCATGGAGCCGCCCGCCTGCAGGATGGCGGAAACTCCTTGGCGAATGCCGACATCGGCGCCATCGCGGTACGGAAAAAATGCATCGGAGATCATCACCGAACCGGGCAGCCCGGCCTTGTCCGCCTTGGTCTGGGCGTCGATCTTTTCCTGATCCGCCTTGTTCCGCTTGCCCTGCTCGATCTCCAGCGCCATATCCGCATAGGGAATGCCGAAGGTGTCAAAACAGAGTATGTCGGCATACTTGGTATACGCCTTATAGACCGCAATATCGGCCACGCCGACCCGGTCCTGTTCGCCAGTGCCGATACCCACCGTACAGCCGTCCTTCACATAGATGACCGAGTTGGAGGTGACCCCATGCTCCACGGCCCAGCCAAAAAGCATATCGTCGATCTCACGCTGGGTGGGCTCGCGATCCACCTTGTACTCCTGCCCCTTCGAGATACTCACCGCCGGCTTCAGGTCTGCCACTGAACGAATAGAGTTCACTGCCGACTGTTGGACGATGAGACCGCCATCGATCAGGCTCTTAAAATCGACATAACGGTATTTTTCATACTCGGCCAGCCGGTCGATGCGACTGATCCGCACCACCCTTAGATTTTTCCGGGCCGCAAGAATCTCCAGGGTTCCCGCCTCAAACTCAGGGGCGCAGACCACTTCCAGATAGTTCTGGCTCAAGAGCTCGGCGGTTTCCTTGTCGCAGGACCGGTTCATGATAACGGCTCCGCCAAAGGCAGCAATACGGTCGGCCCGATTGGCCCGATCATAGGCGCGGGCCAAAGTCTCGCCACAGGCAGCGCCGCAAGGGTTGTTATGCTTAAGGATTACCGCGGCCGGACGGTCCATCAGATACTTAATGATGTTGAGGCCGTTATCGATGTCGGTGAGGTTGATCTTACCGGGATGCTTGCCCACCTGGAGCATGTCTTCAACATTGATCCCGCTCACCAGACCATTGCCCGGCTCGATGAAGCGGCAGTCGCCCAGCACCAAATTGCCGTTGGTCAACTCGTAGAGAGCCGCCTCCTGATCCGGGTTTTCGCCGTAGCGCACGCCCCGCTCATCAACGCTTCCGTCCTCAGCCACGATCTTCCAGGTCTTTTTCCGGTACTTAAGCTCCTGGTCGCCAAAGGTGATTTTCATCTCCATGGGAAAGTGGTCACCAAGAATGGTGGTGTACATTTTCTTCAGATCTGCCATTGGGTTTACCCCTCCTTCCTTTTGGTTACGCGTATCGTTCAGGCAGCCTGCTGCCCGTCTCCTCGTAATTGAAAAACAGCATCCCAATCCTTACGGACCGGGTCAAATCCCTTCTTCTGGATGGCAGTGCTCACCTCGGCGAGGCTGCGGTTATCCCCGACTTCGAATTGCTCCGCGCCCGCGTTTTCCTGGCCGTATCCACCCGGCGCGGTACAAGAACCCGCCGAATATCGGGTGGGGCCAAGGCCGATCATCCCATCGCGGTACCGAGCCTCCTCCCTGGTGGAAAGGTACAACCCGACATCCGGGTCGAACATCCGCAGAGCAAAGATCATCTGGCTGAGATTTCTCTCACTCACCGGCTGCAACGGCTTGAACTCCCCCTGGGCCGGACGCATACGCGGGAAAGAAACTGTGAGCCCGGTCCGCCAGTAATGCTTTCTCAACCAGGCAAGATGGAGACCCAGGGCAAGCCCTTCCGCCCGCCAGTCGGAAAGCCCCAGCAGAGCGCCGATCCCGACCTCCCGCATGCCGGCAGCCGCAGCCCTGGCCGGAGTTTCCAGACGATAGTCAAAATCCGCCTTCCGACCAGCAAGATGCACCTGTTTATACACATCCCGGCCATAGGTTTCTTGATACACCGCCACCGAAGTTATTCCAGCCCGAAAGAGTCTCGCATACTCTTCTATTTCCAGGGGCTGCACTTCGATGGACAAGGCGGCAAAACGATCACGCAGCCGCAGGGCAATCTTTTCGAGATAGTCCACGCCAACCTTGGCTGGGGCCTCCCCGGAAACGAGCAGCAGATGGCTGAATCCTCGCTGGTGCAGAATCATGGCCTCACTTTCCGCCTCGGCAAAGGTCAAAACCCGTCTTTCAATGGTGTTGTCCGCCGAAAAACCGCAATAAGCACAACGATTGGCACAGAAACTTGAGAGATACACCGGCGCATACACCTGGATAGTCCGACCGAAACGCTGGCTGGTGATGGTGGCAGAGCGTTTGGCCATACTGCCGAGATGCGGCTCCGCCGCAGGCGACAATAATGCAGCAAGACCTGCCAGCCCAGGACGATCGGAGTGCAGCGCCAGCAAAACATCTGCCTCTGTGGCACGACTGATCGCCTCCTGCAATGCTGGAAATTCTGGAATAGTAAACATGGCTAACGCAAAAATCCCAGCCCATCCTCGGGCGAAGAGGCGGCGGCATCCTTGCTCACCGCGCCAAGACCGGATTCATAGGCGATCCGACCCGCCTCCACCGCCATGGCAAAGGCACGGGCCATCCGCACCGGATCACCGGCCACGGCAATAGCCGTGTTGACCAGCACCGCGTCAGCCCCCATCTCCATGGCTTCGGCCACGTGCGAAGGGGCACCAAGCCCGGCGTCAACAATAACCGGCACCTGGGCCTGCGAAATGATGATCTCAATCTGAAACCGGGTCAACACCCCCTGATTGGTGCCGATGGGCGAACCCAGGGGCATAACGGCAACCGCCCCCACATCCTGAAGACGCAGAGCCAGAATCGGATCGGCGTTCATATAGGGCAGGACCTTGAATCCTTCCTTGACCAACATTTCCGTGGCCTTCAGAGTCTCGATGGGGTCAGGGAGCAGGGTTCTCGGGTCAGGGGTCACCTCAAGCTTGAGCCACTCCCCACCCCCGGATGCCCTGGCCAGCCGGGCCAACCGCATAGCCTCATTGGCATCCCGCGCCCCTGAGGTGTTGGGCAGAAACAGGTAGCGGTCACGGTCCAGCACGCTCATG
This sequence comes from Desulfurivibrio sp., assembly GCA_013791995.1. Classification (GTDB taxonomy): domain Bacteria; phylum Desulfobacterota; class Desulfobulbia; order Desulfobulbales; family Desulfurivibrionaceae; genus Thiovibrio. Next base: position 8,456 of record VMSS01000031.1, read on the forward strand.
ATATCATCGGCCGGATTATTAAGGTCAATGCGACGCAGAGCCACGGTGACCATCTCACAGCCCGAAGCCGCCAGCGCCTCCTTCATGACCTCCGGGGAGGAAAACTTCCCGGTGCCACCGAAGAGCCGTGAGCGAAATTTTCTCCCTGCAATGGTCAACATCTCAACCGCCTCCCACAAATCGTATCAATTCTAAAACCGAGCCATCCTGCAATTCGTGGCTCGCGTATTCTTCCCGGGTCAAAATCTTTCCGTCACACTCCACCACCACCGAAAGGGGGTCCAGGCCGAGTTTATTGAGGCAATCAATCACCCGGGACCCGGGAGCAATGTCCTGTGCTTCGCCGTTACAAAAAACCTTCATCTAATCCGCCTCATTTTCCACGCCCAACAGAAGACGGACCACCTGGTTCGCCTGGTGATGGGCGGCAATCCCGACCCGGGCGGCCATAAGCCCCTCTCCCGGCGCCGCAGCGCTTACCTCATCGCCGACCAGATATACCCGCGGATACAACCGCCTGGTCCGAATCGCGTTATTGTCGCCATAACCGGCAAGCCCGGAGGCACACACATAAAAAACCCCGGGGAGATGCTGCAGAGCGGCTCGCAAGCCGGCAGCCTTCATGGCAGGATCATCGAAACACTCCACCAGGGCGTGGACATCCTTGAACAATACGGGGATATCGTCTTCAACAAGCCGCTGATCAATGACAGTCACGACAACATGGGGATTGACCCGCTGCAGAATGTCCCGCAGCGCCGCTGTCTTCTTCTGACCGATCTGATCCACAAAATACTGCTGCCGATTGAGGTTGGTGGGCTCCACCACATCATAGTCGGCAAGCAGAAGAGCGCCGATACCCATGCGCGCCAAAGCGATGGCCACCACCGAACCGAGGCCTCCCAGCCCCATGATCCCGACCGCCTTTCCCTGGAGGAGTCTCTGTACACCAGGAGTGTGCCGGGCATAAAGAAGATGCTGCATCTCTTCAGCAGCAGGAGTCTTGCCCCGTTTCCACAGCCAGCATTGGTCACCGTCGGACAAAACGGTTTGCACAGTGGCCGGATAGCCGTTCACCAGCAGGATGTCGGCATCACCGCCCTGAGCCTGGAGCAAATCGGCAAAAGTCATTCCCGGCTGAAAGGGAATCTCGTTTTCATTTACCAGCAGCATGGTCTGACGCCCTTATGATCAACCCTTGCAAAAGGGATAATACTACCCGACAGACCCCAACGATGGTATACTTTTTTATCTCGTCTCACCCTCCACACCGACCAAAAATCCTGGGCCACTGCTGTTTCCAGCCCGGGTGGTGACATATTCCGCAAGCTCAAAAATCCTGGCGCTGTATGCGTGCTCATTATCATGCCAGGCTAAAATCCGGAGCAGTCCGCCATAAAATCCGGAAAACTCTCCATCAACAACACAGGAATGGTCGCTCCCCCGAAAATCCACGCTCACTAATGGCTCGTGGCTGACCGCGAGAATGTTTTTCATGACTCCCTGCCTGCCATTTTCCAAGACGCGGAGCAATTCTTCTTTGTCTTTCGGGCGCTTCACCTTCACCACGAAATCAACCGCATGCACGACCGGGGTCGGCACCCGCAGGGCCAGGCCATCAATTTTTCCGCACAGGGCGGGGAACATCGCGCCGATCTGTCCAATGGCGCTGGTGGAAGTCGGGATGATGCTCTGGGTGGCCGCGCGTCTCCGGCGTAGATCAGGATGGGGTGCATCCAACAAGCTCTGCTCCTTGGTGTAAGAATGAAGAAAAGTCACCATCCCCCACTCAATGGCAAACGCCTCATCCAGGATCTTTACCAATGGCGCAAGGCTGTTCGCCGTGCAGCTTCCCCCGCAGACAACCCGATGGCGCAACGGATCAAAGCTTTCATGATTCACACCCATGCACACGGTAATATCGGCATTCCTAGCCGAGCCTGCCACGATTACTCTTTTGGCCCCTGCTTCCAGATGAACCCATCCTCTTTCCGCATGCTTGCCGGTGCATTCAATGACAAGATCAATTCCCAAATCTCCCCAGCACAACTTGGCAGGATCTTCCTGCTCGAAATACAGCACCCGTTGGCCACCAAGAATAAGCGCGTTCTCTCCGTCCGCCTCGACCGTGCACGGGCAC
>VMSS01000164.1 GCA_013791995.1 Desulfurivibrio sp.
ATAGGCCTTATGGGCAAAGGTGCCCTCCACCATCTTGCAGGGATAGGCCCCCAGCCGCAGGGTGCCGCCCAAGGCAGTGGCTTCGTCACGGATCTGGATTTTTCCGGTGCGATAGTCATACCACTCCTTGATGAAATAAATAACCGGATGTTTGGTGAGCTGGTTGAACTCGGTGCTGTCGGCGTCTTTCATCTTGGCGATATGTCTGGCAAACTCGATCACTGCCAGCTGCATGCCCAGACAGATGCCGAAATAGGGGATTTTTTTCTCCCGGGCAAAGGTGATTGCCTGAATCTTGCCCGCCACGCCCCGGCTGCCGAAACCGCCCGGCACCAGCACCCCGTGACACCCGGCCAGCAGCCCATCTGCGCCTTTATCTTCGATCTCCTCGGCACTCACATAGCGGAGCCGCACCTTGGCCTCATTGGCCACAGCCCCATGCACCAATGCCTCGTGCAAACTCTTGTACGACTCGGTCAGGTCAACGTATTTTCCGATGATACCGATCTCCACCTCGCGTTTCGGATGCTTTACCTTCCGGACCAGCTCCTGCCAGGCATCAAGACGCGGCGCCCCGGTCCAGATATTAAGTTTGTTGAGGATGATGTCATCCAAGCCCTCATCGTGGAAACAGAGCGGCACTTCGTAAATATTGTCCACATCGCGGGCCGTGATCACCGCCTCTTTTTCCACGTTACAGAACAGGGATATCTTGGCTTTCAGTTCGTTGCTGAGCAAACTTTCCGTGCGGCAGAGCAGGATGTCCGGCTGAATGCCGATGGCCCGCAGCTCTTTGACGCTATGCTGGGTAGGCTTGGTTTTCACCTCGCCTGCGGTCTTGATATAGGGAACCCAGGTAACATGGATGTACAGAGAGTTTTCCCTTCCCACATCGGTGCGAAACTGACGGATCGCCTCCAGAAATGGCAAACCTTCGATATCGCCGATGGTACCGCCGATCTCAATGATGGCGACATCCACCTCTCCTTCAAACTGCAGGATGGCCGTCTTGATCTCGTCGGTGATATGCGGGATCACCTGCACGGTGCCGCCCAGATATTCCCCGCGCCGCTCCTTGCTGATAACCGAATGATAAATGCGGCCCGAGGTGTAGTTGTTGCGCTGCCCCAGAACCACGGAGGTGTACCGCTCATAATGGCCCAAATCCAGGTCGGTTTCCGCACCGTCGTCGGTGACATACACCTCGCCATGTTGAAAGGGGTTCATGGTCCCGGGGTCCACATTGATGTACGGGTCCAGCTTCTGAAAAGTAATGGACAGTCCGCGACTCTCAAGCAGGGCGCCGATGGAAGCCGCAGCCAGCCCTTTTCCCAATGAAGAGAGAACGCCTCCGGTAATAAAAATGAACTTGGTTCGATGGGTTTGATTTGTAGTTTTCATGAAATAACGTCGGTCTCGTAAAATAGGAAAAAGAACACGGTGGATGGTTTTAACGTAAGTAACGCAACCCATCGCCGCGACACGACACAGGCGAAGCGAGGCATACGCCGCGACTCCACCAAGCAATCGACAAACAGCAGGACAAGGACGACAGCCCGACACAATTGAGCCGCATAATATACATCCTCAACAAAATACAGCATCCCGCCCTCTTTTGTCCAAGGGAAAATGTCCGTTTTGGCAAGAGAAATTTCCGAATGGTCTCAAGTAAAGCAGACGGGCTAACAGAGTATTTCCGAAGACCACTCGACAGAATTTCGGCTGACAGATTATAAATCAGCTGCCACCAGCGACCATTCAGAGGCGGCTGGCACACGATCCCATAGTTTTTTTTGGCTTACGATAGGGGATTTTGTTGAGCGTTTTCCCGGCTTGACTTTTATCCTTTACTTATCCTGAAATTATTCGTTAATATCGATATTTACTAAAATAAAGGGCTCTCTCAGCCTCCAGGTTGCGATGCCAGTCCCCAATTTAATCACCCCCTGCATCTCCGCAACAAAGGACCGTATATGCCAGACCAACAGCATGATGCAACAGAACAAACTACTGGACATCAAATAACCGGGTTATTCAGCTGTCATAAAAAAAATCCTTTCAGTTGCTTGGTCAGAAAAGCACTTGACACCGGAATCACCGGAAAACTTTTGGGCATGCTGATCGTCTCGCTCCTCGGCTTCACCCTGATCATCGCCCAG
>VMSS01000044.1 GCA_013791995.1 Desulfurivibrio sp.
TCGATAAAACGGGCGGAAAGGGTTTCCTTGTCGCTGGGCCGGCCGATTTCACGCCGGAAAAAACTTCCCGGAATACGACCCACCGCATAAAACCGTTCCTGATACTCCACGGTGAGGGGGAGAAAATCGATTTCCGCCTTGGGATCCTTGGCCGCGGTGGCCGTTACCAGCACCACTGTCTCCCCATAGGTTACCAGGGCCGTGCCGTTTGCCTGTTTTGCCAAGCGTCCAGTCTCAATGGTGAGGGGCCGTCCGCCAAGATCAATCGTTACTTTTTTAAACATATACTCTCCTCTAACAGCCGCCCCTTCCATTACTGGCAGCAACCACGTCGCCCGACAAAAACCGGATACACGGAATATCATTACAGCAATGGAAAGGTGGTGTCTTCGCTGCCCCGACCGCACACAACAACGGCTATGTCAGATTGCACAGGGGCAAAAAATGATGGGGCTTATATAACCCCAAAAAGTCACAGGTCCGTCACAAAAAATCAACAAACACACCGCGACAACCGTTGTAATCGCGTTTTTTTTAGCGATTTCAACAAAAATGGAGCCACCGCCAGATACCCGGCGGTGGCTGTTATCGCATCTTACTTTCTGATGCCAAGTTTTTGAATCAGGTCACGATACATATCAACGTTTTTACCCTTGAGATAATTCAGGAGACGCCGTCTCTGGCCGACCAGCTTCAACAACCCGCGCCGGGAATGATGGTCTTTTTTGTGCTCTTTGAAATGCTCGGTAAGATAGGTTATACGTGAGCTCAGCAGGGCAATCTGCACCTCGGGAGAGCCGGTATCTTTCTCGTGATGGGCGTATTGGGTGATAATGTCTTTTTTCTGTTCCGCTTGCAGTGTCATAACATCCTCGTGCACTAAAATTAATAATTCGGGAGATCGACAGATTTTTTGATCCATCGATTCCTAATTGGGTACGCTCCTTAATAAATGATCTCTGCGCCAATGTCAATTGAATGTCATTGCGTGCTTTTTTGCTGGTTCACGATCCTATCATCCTTGCTGGGCCAACTTAGCCAAGACATCTTCCACGGTCAAGGTCTTGGCTAATAACTCGTGCCGCGCCAGTGTGGAATCCTGGAGAATAGCGCCATCCACCGCATTGTCCACAGTAAACGGCCCGCTCTGCAAACGCCGCAAGGCAACAAGATGGGCGCCGCAACCAAGGACGCGACCAATATCTGCGGCCAAGGTCCGGATATAGGTGCCCTTGCTGCACTCCACCATGATGCGCAGGGTGTCTGTCCCTGCCTCCAGCAGTTGCAACTGGAAGATCGTTATCGGTCGAGGGGCCTTCTCAATGGTAATACCCTTCCGGGCATAATGGTACAGAGGTTTCCCCATATGCTTGAGCGCCGAATACTGCGGCGGCGTCTGCAACTGCTCGCCCATGAATCCAGCCAGGCATTGCTCCAGCTCTTCCCGAGCAAAAGTCCCAACCTCTTTTTGGGCGATAACCTCCCCCTCAAGATCCTGGGTGGTGGTTTCTATACCAAGTCTGAGCACCGCCTCGTACCGCTTGTGGCCGTCCATGAACTGCGAGATAAGACGGGTGGCCGGGCGGCCAACGCAGATGATCAGCAGGCCGGAGGCAAAAGGATCAAGGGTGCCGGCATGCCCCACTTTTTTTATGGAGAGAGCCCGGCGCACCAGCTGCACCATCCGGAAAGAACTCGGCCCCACGGGCTTGTCCACCAAGAAAATACCGGCCTCAAGGGCCGGTTCCGCCGGGAATTTCTTCCCCACCGAGGCATCAGTGGCGGCGGCAGGCATTTCCGACAAAAGATCCATTATCTCAGCGAGTTACCATGGGCAACAATTTGACTAACAATTTTTCCCGCACCTCGTCAATGCTTGTGTCGCCTAGTTTAAGCCCGGCCGCATTGCGATGGCCGCCTCCGCCAAAAGTTGCAGCAACCTGAGCCACATCATAATCAGTGCCCTTGGAGCGAAGACTTACCGAAACCAAACCACTCTCGGTTTCTTTTAAAAAGGCCGCGACCTTGACGGTATCCAAGGAGCGCGGATAATTGATAAAGGTTTCCGCATCCGCCTGGGTGGTTCCGGTTTTGACAAAAAACTCCTGCGGAGCCGCGATGATTGCCAGCCGATCAGCGGCGTACAATTGCAGGGAATCGAGCACCAGCCGCATGAGATTGAGACGTTTCACCGTGAAATTATCAAACAGCTTGCCAGAAACATCCGCCGGTTTCACCCCTTTCTGAAGAAGCTCGCTGGCGATGCGGAAAGTGTCGGAGGTGGTCGAGGAATACTTGAAGGAGCCGGTATCAGAAACAATGGCCGCGTAGAGACAATAGGCCGACTCATAGCTCAACTCGGCACCCAAGGCTTCCGCCAGGTCATAAACCATCTCGCCGGTTGAGGCCCGATCAGGGGCAATCCACCTGAGATCGCCAAAGTCCTTATGGCCGGTATGGTGATCAATGACCACAAAGGGACGCACGGCCAAAAGGGATTCCATGGCCGTGCCCAGACGATTGCAATCCCCACAGTCAAGGGCAACTGCGCAATCAAAGCCGCTCGCGTCCGGAAGCACAGACTCAATCTGGGTGCTCCCGGGAAGAAACCGGTAGAGATGGGAAACCGGCTCCTCGCCGTAGAGAAATACGTTTTTGCCAAGGGACCGCAAGACGTTGCCCATGGCTATCTGTGAACCCAGGGCATCACCGTCCGGATGAATATGGGTTATCACCAGAACGTTTGTGGCAGTTTTCAGGGTACGAACAATCTCGTCACGGGGATGAACCATCATCTTTCACTATCTCCCTGAGCAACTGTTCCATTTCAGCCTGCTTCTGGCCGGAGAGATCCTGCCGGAAATCAAGCACCGGCACATGCCGCAGCTCAAGCGCCCTTGCCAGGTTGCTTCTGATAAAGCCCTTGCTGCTCTCCAGACCCTTGGCCACATTCTTCGGCTCTTCATCTCCCAGGATACTATACAAAACCCGGGCATGTCCAAGGTCGTCACTCACCTCAACCGAAGTGATAATGATATTTATCAGGCGGGGATCATTGATTTTCCGCAAAAGCAGCGAGGCAATCTCGGCTTTGATGGCATCCCCCACCCGGATCGGCCGCCTCTTCGGTGCGCTCCGTGAAAGCCCGGCAGGCAGTCCGAATCGCGATTTTGCTTTTCCGGCCGCCATTAGAGCTCTCTTTCAACCTCTTTCAGAACAAAGAATTCGAGCACGTCGCCCACCCGGAGGTCGTTATAGTTGGCAACCCCGATTCCGCACTCATATCCGCTCTGCACATCCTTGACATCGTCCTTGAAACGCCGCAGGGAGGCGAGCTGTCCGGTAAATATCACCACGCCTTCCCGCACTACACGCACCTTGGCGTTACGCTCGATTTTACCATCGGTCACATAACAGCCGGCAATGGTGCCGACCTTGGGAACCTGATACGTTTCCCGGACCTCTGCCGCACCAAGGATTTTTTCCTCAAAGCGGGCGTCAAGCAGACCGACCATGGCCTTTTTGATATCGTCCAAGGCATGATAGATTACGTCGTAGGTGCGGATATCCACTTTCTCGTTCTTGGCGAGTTCCTGCACCTTGGTCGATGGCCGGACATTAAAGCCGATGATAAAGGCATCCGATGCAGCGGAAAGCAACACGTCCGAATCGGTTATGGTACCGGTACCGGCATGGAGAATCCTGACCTTGACCTCATCGGTTGCCAGATCCCCAATGGATTTACTGAAAGCCTCCAATGTCCCCTGCACGTCGGCCCGCAGGGTAACCCGCAGTTCCTTGACGTTTCCTTCCTGCAATTTATCAAAGAGATTATCCAGGGAAATTTTGGTGTATGTACCCAACTCGGCTTCCCTGCTTTTCAACTGCCTGTCGGCGCTCACGCTCCGTGCCCTTTTTTCATCGGGCAAAACGACAAACTCATCCCCGGCCCGCGGCACCCCGCTCAACCCCTGAACTTCGACAGGGATAGCCGGTCCGGCTTCCTTGACACTTTCCCCCCGATCATTGGTAAGAGAACGTACCTTGCCGTAAAATATCCCGGCAACACAGGCATCACCGACCCGCAGGGTTCCCTGCTCGATCAGAACCGTGGCCACAGGACCACGGCCCTTATGGAGTTGGGCCTCAATCACGTGCCCTTTGGCCCGACGATTCGGATCAGCCTTCAGTTCAAGAATTTCGGCCTGAAGATGGATGTTTTCCAGCAGTTCAGCGATGCCCTGTCCGGTTTTGGCCGAGGTTTCACAAAAGATGGTATCCCCACCCCATTCCTCACTGACCAGATTCAGGTCGGCCAATTCCCGTTTCACCCGCATGGGGTCTGCATCGGCTTTGTCAATTTTATTCACGCACACCAGGATAGGCACCTTGGCTGCCCTGGCGTGATTTACCGCCTCCCTGGTTTGATCCATGACTCCGTCATCAGCAGCGACAACCAAGACGACAACATCAGTAACCTGGGCGCCACGGGAACGCATTTCCGTAAAAGCCGCATGACCAGGGGTGTCGAGAAAAACCACATCTCCCTGGGGAGAGCGCACATAATGCGCACCAATATGCTGGGTGATGCCACCGGCCTCACCTGCAGCCACGTCTGTTTTCCTGATGGCATCCAGCACCGAGGTCTTGCCATGATCGACATGCCCCATGACCGTAACCACCGGAGGCCGGGGAAGCATCTCGCCGCCGATTTCCTGTTCTTCCAGATTAAGAATAGTCTGCTCCTCGGTAACGCCCTGCTCTACCTCATACCCGAAATCAGAGGCCACCAAGGTCGCGGTCTCAACATCAAGAGCCTGATTGATGGTGGCCATAACCCCCATCCCCAACAACTTGGCAATAAGTTCGCCGACCTTAAGACCCATCCGGTGGGCAAGATCACCAACCGTAATGGTCTCAAGCACCTTGATCCGTTTCTTGATCGCTTTTGTTTCCGCTACCTGCTGGACAACACCCTGGCGCTTGCCTTTTTTGCCGCCA
>VMSS01000214.1 GCA_013791995.1 Desulfurivibrio sp.
ACCTCACTTTCCGAACAAACTACCACATTGTGGCAGATCGATGATAGCAAAAAAACGCATCCCCGTTCTTCATTTTTCGCTTTTCGCTCGCTCAACCCGACTGAAATCCGCCAATTGCCCGACCAACTCCGCATGGATCTTTCCATTGCTCGCCACGACCTCCTCAATATAGGGGGTGTATCCTTGCCCGTTGTAGGTTGTCAGCCTGCCCCCAGCCTCGCTCACCAGGAGCATTCCAGCCGCGGTATCCCAAGGTTTGAGATTGATCTCCCAGAATCCGTCGGTCCTCCCGCAGGCGAGATAGGCAAGATCAAGGGCCGCGGCCCCGGCCCGCCGCACCCCCTGACTTCGCGTCACCAGCCGCTTGAGAGCTTCCATCACCCCATCAACCTCCTGCTCGATGGCATAGGGAAAACCCGTGGCCAACAGAGATTCCTGCAACGTTGCTGCCCCGGAAACATGTATGGGGTGTCCATTGAGCCAGGCACCGCCCCCTTGACAGGCACAGAAAAGCTCATCATGCATGGGCGCATACACCACACCGACCTTGCTGGTCGTACCCTCTGCATAGGCGATGGACACGGCAAAAAACGGAAACCCGTGGGCAAAATTGGTGGTGCCGTCCAAAGGGTCGATGATCCAAACCGGACCATGGGGCAACTCATCATAGGAGGCGTGAGATTCTTCCGCCAGGACACCGATATCCCCCCCCGCCTCCCGCAGGATTTCAAGCACGACCTGCTCCGAGGCTACGTCCGCTTCCGTGACCAGATCAATGACTCCTTTGTGGGTAATCCGGTGGGGCTTGTCGTACAGGTCCCGCAAAACCTCCCCTGCGGCAAGGGCCGCCCTGATTGCCACCTCCAGAATATTACCCAGGCCGGAATCTTTGCAGCCGATGACACACCTGGCAATTCTTTCATCCTCACCCTCGGTTCGCAGACACGCCATCTTTTCACCAGAATCAGTTTTATTCCATTTGTACCATTGCGTTACAAGACAATCCATTGGACGCTTGTGCTTCTTTGTTTTCTATTTTCGTTTCTCCGACCCCGGTAGCCTTACCTCTGGCAAATCCCCTTTGCAGGATCAGCCGACTTGCGATACAGTACAAAAAAAATCAACCGGTGCCAAAGCATCCGGCGCGCAAATCCCGCTTTTTTCTCCGAGGCAAAAGATCCCTTCCGTGTCTTCCCCTGCAAACAAATGGCCGACCTTCCTTATTGTGGCCACCGGCGTTTTCATGTCCACTCTGGACAGCAGCATGGTGAATATCGCCCTGCCCTTCATCATGAAGGATTTCCACAGTTCCCTGGCCGACACCCAATGGGTGGTGATGATCTATCTGCTCACCATCACGGCCTCGCTGCTCTTCTGGGGCCATCTTTCAGACCGGCTGGGCCGGGGAAAAGTTTACACCGCTGGGATGTTGATCTTCGGTCTGGGCTCCCTTGCGTGCGCCTTCGCTTCATTCCTGGGTTTTCTTGTTTTCGCCAGATTCTGCCAGGCTCTGGGCGCCGCAATGATGATGGCCACCGGCCCCGCGATCATCAAGGAAACCTTCCCCAAGGAACAGCTGGGCCGGGGGCTTGGCTTGATAGGCATGGCCGTTTCGCTGGGACTGATGAGCGGTCCGAGCCTGGGGGGATTCCTGCTCGAACTCGCATCCTGGCGCATCCTTTTTTTTATCACCGTCCCCCTGGGCCTGGTCTTTGCCCTCCTCGCCATCCGGATATTGCCCGGACCAACCAAACATTACACCGGGCCGCTTGACTGGCTGGGGAGCCTGAGTTGGGCGACAGCCCTTGTCCTGCTTTCCCTGACCCTAACCCATGCCTCCTCGGCCAGCTGGTCAGCCACCCGCCTGCTTCTCACCGGAGGTGCCGGCGCGGGAGCTCTGGGATGTTTTATCGCCGTCGAAACCCGGCTGCCCTACCCGCTTCTGGCAATGTCGCTCTTCCGCAACCGGCATTTCACCCTGGCCATAATCAGCGCCGTCCTTTCCTTTATGGTCCTTTTTGCCGTGATCCTGCTCGCCCCGTTTCATCTCGACCGGGTTCTCGGCCTGGAACCATCGAAAATAGGCTTGGTCATGCTGGCCATCCCCTCTTCGATCCTGGTGGTCTCTCCCCTGGCAGGCTGGCTTTCCGATTATATCGGCGCACGGATCATCAGCACTCTGGGGTTGGCTGTCTCCACCCTGGGTGTGCTGCTGCTCACCACAATTCAGGCCTCGACCCCACCGCTCATTATTGCCGGGCAATTGATGCTGCTTGGTCTGGGCCAGGCTCTGTTTCTTTCACCAAACAGCGCCTCGGTTCTGAGCCACGTGGAGGCCTCCAAAGCAGGTGCTGCCGCCGCACTGCTGGCCACGGCCAGAAACTTGGGCATGCTTCTGGGCATCGCCCAGGCCACGCTGATCTTCTCCCTGTCTTTTCGTGGACTGACCAACGGCCTTGATTTACGGGATTTCCGACCGGAACACACGGCGTCCTTCCTGACCGCCCTGCACGGAACCTTGTTTGGCGCTGCTTTTACCGGATTGCTCGGCACGGCAGCCTCATGGTTCCGGGGTAATTCGGAACACCATCACCCGGAAAAATAGGTTCCCGCCCCTCAAGCCTGCAGATCAACGATCCTGACGCTATCCAGTTGCGCCGCAACCTCAATACCGATTTTCAATGATTCCAGCATGGAGGACTTGGCAACCCGGCAAGAAAAATGAACCGGCTCGTAACCGAGTTTCCCCAACAGTTCCTTAAGTTCGGCAAGCTGC
>VMSS01000063.1 GCA_013791995.1 Desulfurivibrio sp.
AATCCTGTATTGACCAGAAATAAAAAGAATTACATCCATGGCAACGCTGCAGATATTGATGTACTGCAAAAGGCCGGCATCATGAACGCGAGGTCTATTATTATCACCACACACAATGACGATATTAATATTTATCTCGCCATTTATTGCCGTCAATTGCGTCCTGATGTCCAGATTATCAGCAGAGCGAACAACGAAAAAACGGTGTCAAAGCTGCACAGGGCCGGTGCAGATCTGGTTATGTCCTTCGCCTCTATGGCTTCAAACAGTATCATCAATCTTCTCAACCCCGAGAAGGTGCTCATGGTTGTCGAAGGACTCAGTATTTTCCGCGCTTCGGTTCAACCAATACTTGCCGGGAAATCTCTTGCCGAAAGCAAGATCAGGGAAGCGACCGGATGCAGCGTAGTGGCGATCACCAGAGATGGAAACCTGGTTCTTAATCCGGATCCATTTGCCCCACTTGTAGCGAATGATGAGTTGGTTTTAATTGGCACCGTTGAGGCAGAAAAGAATTTCAAAACAAAATACATGAATTGAAACAGCTCGGAGCAAAGATTTGAAAAAATTACTACTGAGCATAACCCTGGTTTTACTTGTTTGTACTCAGTCCCGGGCTGAATCTTCAGTATGGAAAATCCAAAAAGATGAGTCTGTCATGTATTTGGGCGGAACGTTCCACCTGTTGCGCCCGTCTGATTTTCCTTTGCCGCCCGAATTCGAAAAAGCATATAAGGCCTCCGAACTCCTTGTTTTTGAAACTGATCTCGGCGAATTCAATAAAACATCTGTGCAACAAAAAATGATGGCAAAAGCCGTGTATGGTGATGGTTCGACAATTGACAAGCACCTATCAGCCAAAACCTACAAATTGCTCGATGAATACTGCACCTCCAGCGGCATCTCTCTTTCACAGCTTAAACACTTTAAGCCGTCGATTATTGCCGTAACCCTGGCATCTATTGAACTCGCCAAATTCGGCGTTGCAAAAGAAGGGGTTGATTCGTTTTTTCATAAATTAGCGACACAGGACAAGAAGGGTATCGAAGGGCTTGAGACCATCGACCAGCAAACCCAATACGTAGTAGGAATGGGCGAAGGGAATGAAGACGCATATATCACCCTTTCCCTGCAGGATCTAAAGTCCATCAGGCGAGATTATGATACCATGGTGGATGCATGGAAAAAAGGAGACGTCAAGAAGCTTGATGCTCTGTTTGTTGCCGAGCTCAAAACAAAAATGCCCAAACTGTACAAAGAACTGTTGACTGACCGTAACAAAAATTGGTTACCAATGATCGAAGCCTATCATCAGACACCCGAGAAAGAGTTTATCCTCGTTGGAGCGGGACATCTGGTGGGATCAGACGGAATAATCGAAGCTCTGAAACGCAAAGGATACACAGTCGAAAAGCTGTTGTAGAAACCTCGTGGGCTGCCTCTATAATATAAATGGGGCAGATGGAAATCGGGTATATTATGGGAGACAGGGTAGTTATTCTTGAAGAAATTCCTGAGAATGCATTGATCAAACGCGCGATAGAGAAGAAATTCAAGCAGGAGTGCGAAATTATTCCCTACCTCGTTAAGGGGCTCAATATTTTAAGATCCACAAAATATCTTTTAATAATAATTAATGAAAAGCTCTCTCCCGAAGATACATTTCAAGCCATTGCAAAAAAACAAAATTTTATTTTGAATGGCATCAAATTCATCAGGCACGATTCAGTAAATCAAAAAACGCCTATTATCATTACCTATAATAGCTTGAGTTGTCCGAGTCCTCTTGAAAATAGCAGTTATATCGAAGGGCTTGATGACTATCTGGGTGAAGGGGCGAGTATGTGTTTATCCCTTCAAGATAATTTTAATCAGCAACTGGTTCGTTCATTAAGTAATTATTTGTGATCACATTCTCCCCCGCCATTCAATCATTACATTAGTTGGAGGAAAAACATGAAAACCGGAGCACTGTTCAATGCAATGATTATAGGTGGCATTCTTTTGTCGGCGGGCAACAGCATGGCCGGTGATAATAAAGGAGCAGAGTCGATTGTTCTAAACGGGGGCAGTCTGGGTTCGGTCACCTTTACCCATGGAATCCATCAGGGGATGTTTGCCGACTGCAAACCCTGCCACGAGCTTTTCCCAAAGGAATCGCAGGTAGTCGATAAAATGAAGGCTGAAGGCAAATTGCAGCGAAGAGATGTCATGAACATGTGTAAGAAATGCCACAAGGACTTGGCAGATAAAGGCAAGAAAACAGGTCCAACCAACTGCAAGGATTGTCATAAAAAATAGGAGGGCGCATAAGGGGCGTGTTGACGACAAGGAACACTCCCCTGCCTTTCCCCCTCCCCCGTTGAATCGTAGTTCGCCAGGAAAATAAGTAATCATGCAACCAGAAGCAAACCCAAAGACCCATATAGAGCTATACCCCTTGCTCAGTAGTATTACCGCCGCCACCGACTTGATTAGCCCGGTACTTGTTGACCATCACAAAAAAGTCTCTTTTGTGGCTGCCACCATTGGTAAAACGCTTGGCCTGGACGAACACAGTCTGAGGCGGCTTATCCTGGCCGCGGCCGTACATGATATCGGCGGGCTGTCGATCAAGACTCGGGTGCAAACATTCGAGTTCGAGCTGACTGATCCGGATCGCCATACTCTGCCGGGTTATTCCCTGTTATCAGGATTTGAGCCGTTTGCCGATCTGGCCAAAATCATCCGTTTCCACCACGTATACTGGCAAGATGGCCAAGGCACAATGGATAGAGGAAAGGACGTTCCTCTGCTCAGTCATCTTGTACATTTATCGGATCGAATTGCGGTGCAGCTCGCCCCGAACCGCGAGATCTTGAATCAGAAAAAGGATATTGTTCAGCGGATCACAACGGAATCCGGGGAAATGTTTGTGCCCGATCAGGTTGAAGCCTTCCTGGAAGTAGCCGGTAAGGAAGTCTTCTGGCTCGATCTGGTCTCCCCGTCTGTCAACACCATTCTTCAGCAACGGTTTCCCTTGGGAGGCATGGATCTTGACCGTGGCGAACTCTTGGACTTGGCGGAGATGTTCAGGAGAGTTATTGATTTCAGGAGTCGTTTCACCGCTACCCATTCAAGCGGGGTGTCCGCCGTTGCAGTGGCCTTGGCCAACCACAGCGGTTTTAAAAAAGATGATCCGGACAGGATGAAAATCGCAGGGTTGATGCACGATATCGGCAAACTGGTGGTCCCCCCTGAAATTCTTGAGAAGCGCCAGGGGCTGACCAGCGAGGATTTAGCAATTATCTACAAACATCCCTATTATACCGCGGAAATTCTCCGGGGTATTGAGGCTTTTGATGATATCGGCCTATGGGGATCATTGCACCACGAGCGCTTGGACGGGACTGGATATCCATACAAAAAAGCAGCCGAAGAAATACCCGAAGGCGCTCGCATTCTTTCCGTTGCCGACACCTTTACCGCCTTGATGGAAGACCGGCCCTACCGTTGCGGGGTCAGCGCCTCAAGCACCGATCGAATCATGCGGGATATGGCAGCCTATCATAAGCTTGATGAGGATTTTGTCGGTCTGCTCTATGAAAATGCCGAGGAAATCAACGACAAACGCTATGAAGCCCAAACCGCTGCCGACCAAACCCATAGGCATTTTCTGGAGGAGAGTCGATTGCTCGACAACTACCTGGAAGCTGATGACAGATGTCCGGTCAACAGGTAAGCGGTTGGGGAACCCTCCTACCCCTCACCGCCGATGATCAGATATTTGAGATAGTGATAGAACGACAATCCTGAAAAAATCACCAGCAGAACCAAAGAAAGCCGCACCGCCAGCTTCTGGTAGCGATCAACCACCCCAGCCAATCCTCCCTTCCCCCGCACCAGACCGGCCAGCGCAGCGCTGGCCCCGAAGAAAGTTGCCGGGATCAATGTGCCGAACAGGGCAAAACCGAAATAATGGTACTCCGGCTTGAGAATGCAGAACGGGCATTTATGGTAGGGCATGGCATAGACGTAGGATGAGATCACCGTGGTGATCACCACCAGGGATAGGGGGAAAAACCAGAGCCAGCCCGCAGCGTAGAGCCCAGCCAGCCAAGGTTGCCAGCGCTGCAATAATCCCCTTCCCAGGATTACAAGTGCGATAATGGAAATAATAAAGGCCAGGAGCAGCTCCTGTTGCGAGTAGCCGCTCAGCAAATTACTCCCGCCACCGGTGCTGTCGCCAAAGACCACGGCGCAACAGGAGGTGATGATATCCGGTTTGATCCCGGCAATATAGAGGGTTTGCAGAGTGACATCGAGGACGAGCAAGGGAAGAAGCAGAAGTAGAGCCAGATATTTGATTCGCACCAGAGGATACTGCTCGGAGCGGATATCCAACTGGTGCAGAAGAATCCAAAAGCCGTAGAAAAATACTCCGAACAGCTTGACCAGCAGCGCAGGCATGCCGTAGGGATTTGCCAACAGAGCCCCGGTGGCGCACATGGCCCCGACGATGACCTGACAGAACTGGTCGGCTGCCAGCACGAAAAGGATCAGGGTGATGATTTGAAAGCCCAACCCATAGGCAACCAGGGTGGAGGATAGCCATATCTCGTTTTCCAGCCGGATCTGCCTGTTGCTGTCGCTGCCCGGTTCCCAGAAACGCAGAACCCGCACCGCGGTTTTTCCGGCCACCGCGCCAAGTATCAGCACCACGAAACTGCAAAGAGTAAGAGCCAAACTCCAGGGATTAAGGAACATGGATTCTGCCGTCCTTGATGGTGACAATCCGGTCAATGGCCGGATGCTCGAAGACCAGGGGGTCGTGGGAGGCGATGACAATGGTTTTGCCTGCCTCCTTCAACTGCTGCATGATCACCATGAATTCCCGGCTCAGAACCGTATCGAGATGGGCCGTGGGTTCATCGGCCAGGAGAATGGGCTGGTTGTTGATCAGCGCCCTGGCAATGGCGACCCGCTGCAATTCACCACCGGATATCTGCCCGGCCGGGAACTGAGCTCGATGGGTGATACCGAAGCGTTCCAGAAGGGCATGCGCTCGTAGCTTGCGCTCCTTAGGCGATACGCCAAGCGGCAGCAGAGGCAGAGTGATGTTGTCCAACACCGTCAGTTCCGGGAGGATGTTGAAGCGCTGGAAGATAAAACCGATGGTCTCGCGTCGGTGCAGGGTGAGAAACCGATCCGGGAGCCGGGTCATCTGTTTTTCCGCTATGGCGGCCCTGCCGCTGGTGGGCGGAAAGATGCAACCGATGATAGCCAGCAGGGTAGACTTGCCTGAGCCGCTCGGCCCCTTGAGGCAGACCATGCTCCCCTGCTCCACCCTCAGATCAATATCTGTCAGGGCCCGCACCTCATTGGGGTGCCCCTGATTGTATATCTTGCTCACCTCGGAAAGTTCGATCAGCATTAGTTCAGCCTCCCAAAGCCGAATCGGCAGGGACCGTGGCACTGCGCCAGGCCGGAATTACCGTGGCAGCGAGATAGGGAATCACGGTAAAGGCCAGGATCAGCAGGATATCCCCTGCAGCCATGCTGGGCAAAAGATGCAGTTCCGGCCGTAGCACAGACCAGCCCATGAGCACCGGCCTGAAAAGGGAAGCGGAAAAATAGACCAC
The DNA here is from genome assembly GCA_013791995.1 of Desulfurivibrio sp. Classification (GTDB taxonomy): domain Bacteria; phylum Desulfobacterota; class Desulfobulbia; order Desulfobulbales; family Desulfurivibrionaceae; genus Thiovibrio. The sequence continues at coordinate 5,622 of VMSS01000063.1, forward strand.
ATGGATGTAGGCCGCGGTCATCCCCAGAATGCAGGCCAGCCCGGAAACGATCACCGACTCCCAGAAACGGACCGCCAGGAGATCGCTGGTTTCCCAGCCCAAAACTTTGAGAATGGCGATTTCCCTCCGTTCTTCCGGGGAAAGGCCTGAGGCCTTGTCCCAGGCCAGGATGACAAATGCAGCCAGCGCCGCCAGCAGGCAAATGGAGCCAAAACCGCTGCGCCACCCAAAGACGACCTGATAGGTCTTCTGTATCTGGGGCCGGGTCAGCACTCGGACTGCAGGCAAGGCATCGGAAATTTTTCTGGCAATGGTGTCGATTTCTTTTGGGTTAGCCACGTACACACAAAGATCGGTAACCTGACCTGCGGGGATAGCGAAAAGGTCACGGGCATCATCAAGGGTCATGACCATGAGGTCATTGGTCAGAATATCGGTGTTTTGCGAAAATTCACCGCTGATCTCAAAAGGCTTTAAGGAAAGATCCGGCCTGAACAGAGAAAAGGTGGAGCGTCCACCAAGGTCCAGCCCCTTTTTAATGGAATGCCCGATAACCACCCTGCCCGATTCTTCATGACTTGGCATCTTGCCACTGGCCAGGGCCGAATCAAGACGGTCGCCTTCCGGCATTTCTGCTGTATCCATCCCCATGACCGTGTAATTGGCCAAACGGACCTCGTCAAAATAATAGCCCCAAATCCGGGGAACCACGCGGCGAATCCCGAAAATTCCGTCAAGTTGATCCTTGTATGTCAGGGGAAAGGTTTCCTGCCGACCGGCGGACATCTTTTGCAGGGTGATCTCCGGGGTATAGGCCAAAACCTGTTTTGCCTTGTCCGAAAGTGCTTGGGTCACCATCTGGAAAGAGGCCAGCAGAAAAATAACCGCAGCAAAGACCAGCAGCACGCTGAGGCTTTTCATCCGTCGCCGCCACAGGGAGGACAAGGCGTAATCAAGAATATTAAGCTGTTTTTCAATATTGTATTGAGCCATGGCAGATCTCAGCGCGGAGGCGGCAGCCAAAAGGCGCCGGTGGGAAAATGTTCGATGGCCCCGGGGTGATCCATAAACGGGGCTACTGCGTCGCTTACAGCCGGATGGCGAGTGTAGCGGGCCTCGGTGGACACAGCCAGATCGGTGAGTCCAAGTGCGCTGGTAAGCACTTCAAGTTGGGTAAGGGTCGTCGCTTCAACCTTGCGACGGCTTAAGGCATCGACAAACAGTGCAGCCTCAAGGACCAGCAACAGCCCAAGGAGGATGGCGAAAACAAGAGCCGGCCGAATGCTCATATGTAACGTTGTTTTCAATGTGACGCCCTCGGTTTACCCTTCGACAGTCTCAGAATGAAAGGGTAATTAATCTGCCTTTCGCTCTGAACCTGTCAAAGAGATGAGACAACTGCCAACTTGATGGCAAAGCGTGAAACTAACGCATCTTTTGTCCATGTCGCATCGACTGGACCAAAGTCTCGGTGATTTCCTCAAAGCGCAGCACCTTGGTCCCCTTGTGATCCTTGCGAAAATTTTCCGCAGCTGCAGCTGAGGTAAAGGGAATGAACTCGTGCCCCATGGGGCCGTAAACATCGCTACCGACAACGTACCTGGCCGTACGGCCATCAATCCAGGCAAGGGTGTAATAGTCTTTTACCCAAATCTCCTGAGCTGTCTGCCCTGGCATGCCGAAAGATGCGGGATTGAGAGTGAAAGCCAGCAAATCTTTTACACCATCGAAATATTTTATGGTCCCGTTGGTCAGCCGAACCTGCGTTATCCAATCCGGAAATTTGGCCACAAACATTCCGCAGACCGGGCAGCGTTCCTTTGGGGAAATATCCTTTTCAGGTTGGGCCAGAAGAGGGGTTGCCATACAGATAAAGAAAACGAAACATGCTAAAAACGCACTTTTTCTTACAAAGAAATTCTTCAGAAATAAGTTTGACATTTTTAATTAACCTGCTGTTTTAGTGCTGTTTATATTTATTTTTTACTGAGGTATTCGCCCAGCAAATTTTTCAATTCGTCCTCGCTGACTCCTCCGAGAATAGCGGCAAGAATCTTGTGATCCGGACTGATAATGATGGTCTGCGGTTCCAATTTGATATTGTACCGCGCTGAAATCATGCCATCCTTGTCGATAAGCACCGGAAAAACAATGTCCAGGTCGTCCACAAACTGATGCACCGTTGCCTCGTCGGAATGCCGGTTGACATAGACAACCCGCAGCCCGGCATCCTTGTACTTTTCAAAGTACTGGTTGAAAATCGGGGTATCGGCTCGGCAAAATTTGCAATCCGTGGACCAAAAACGCAGAACAACTGGTTTGCCTAGGTATCCTGCAAGAGAAACCGGCTGTCCGTTCAAATCGGTCCCGGAAAATTCCGGGGCCGGGTCACCGATTTTTATTTTTTTGGCTGCCTGATTTTCACCGGAACACGCACCAAGAACGCAGAGCACCGTACAGAACAGAAATACCGGGATAATTTTCTTTAACATTGAGAACGCTCTGACAAGATTCATGTTTATGGCTCAACAGACTCACCACGAACAGTGTCAACGGCAACGGAAAAGACGCTGCATCCGACGTAAAAACCGTTCGCCCTGAGTCTGTCGAAGGGTGTTGAGAAAATTTTCAGGAAATAGACAGTAAAACCGGTTC
>VMSS01000177.1 GCA_013791995.1 Desulfurivibrio sp.
CGGTGCTATCCGCCCCTGTCGCTGGCGGCCGAGCTGTTGGGAGTTTGATGCGGCCATCAAGGACAAGGCTCACGTGATGATCACCGTTGGCCCGCAGATTCCGCTGATCGCCGAATACCGTTCCGCTATCCGCCAGTATCCACAGATCAAACAGTATCTCACCTCCCCGTTCACCGTGGAGACAGCCAACAAGGAGATTGCGGTTCCCAACTGGCAGGAGCTGCTCACCGTTGTTCGCCAGGAGTCATTCCGGGGCAGCAATCTCCAGCGCTACAAGGGTCTTGGTGAAATGAACCCCGAGCAGCTCTGGGATACCACGATGAATCCGGACAAACGGACCCTGCTGCGGGTAAGCATCGACGATGCGGCCCTGGCTGACGATATGTTCACCTGCCTGATGGGCGACAAGGTGGAACCAAGGCGCGAGTTTATTCAGAACCATGCCCTTGAGGTGGCGGACCTCGATATCTAGGTTGTAACAATCGAGGCTCTTGCAGAAGAACTTTAATGTGCAGTTGCCGTCATTCCGGCGAAAGCCGGAAACCAGGACTTTGTACCATCTGGACCCCGGCTTCCGCCGGGGTGACGATCTTTTTTCACAAGAGATTCATTTGAAACACATTCAGGATGGTCTCCATCCACTGAACAAGGATTTTTGATATGGCGGAAGAAACGACCCAAGAATTGCCGATTGCCTCGATCTCCATCGAAAAGGAATTAAAGAAATCCTACCTCGATTACGCCATGAGCGTCATCATCGGCCGGGCCCTTCCGGATGTACGGGATGGCCTAAAACCCGTGCATCGCCGCGCCCTCTTTGCCATGCGGGAACTGAGCAACTTTCACAATCGGCCCCATCTCAAATCGGCCCGTATTGTCGGTGATGTTATCGGTAAGTACCATCCCCACGGCGATACCGCGGCCTACGACACCATCGTCCGGATGGCCCAAAATTTTTCCATGCGCTATCCGTTGGTAGACGGCCAGGGCAACTTTGGCTCGGTGGACGGTGATTCTCCGGCGGCCATGCGGTATACCGAAGCACGGATGACCAAGATCGATCAGGAGATCATTGCCGATCTGGAAAAGGAAACCGTTGATTTTGTTCCCACCTACGACAACTCCCACATGGAGCCGGTGGTTTTCCCCTCCAAGATCCCCAATCTGCTGATTAACGGCTCCTCGGGTATTGCCGTGGGTATGGCCACCAATATTCCCCCCCACAACCTGGTGGAGGTGATGAACGGTCTCATCGCCATGATCGACGACCCGAACATCACGGTCAACCAGCTTATGGACCATATCACAGGTCCGGATCTCCCCACCGGCGCCTTTATCTGCGGCCGGGCTGGCATCCGTGAGGCGTATGAAACAGGGCGCGGCTCCATCCTCATGCGCTCCAAGACCGATGTGGAGAAGAACAAGAACGGCCGCGAATCCATCATCATCACCGAGATCCCGTATCAGCAGAACAAGGCCTTCCTCATCGAGAAGATCGTTCTCCTGGTCAAGGATAAGCGGATAGATACCATTGCCGAGGTTCGCGACGAGTCCGATCGGCACGGCATGCGCATCGTCCTTGATCTGAAAAAGGACGCCATTGCCGAGGTGGTGATCAATCAGCTGTACAAGCTGACCCCGCTCCAGCGGAGCATGGGCATCATCCTGCTCTCCATCGTCAACAACCGGCCCGAGATTTTGAATCTGCGGCAGATTCTTGAGTATTTCCTCCTGCACCGGAAGACCATTATCTACCGGCGCACCGCCTACGACCTGAAAAAGGCCGAGGAAAAGGCCCATATCCTGGAAGGGCTTAAGATCGCCATCACCAATCTCGACGAGGTGGTGGAGCTGATCAAAAAATCGGCCAACCCTCTGGAGGCAAGGCTTGGCCTTATCGCCCGTTTTTCTCTCACCGAGATCCAGGCCCAGTCCATCCTCGAAATGCGGTTGCACAGGCTCACCGGTCTTGAGCGGGAAAAGATCGTCAGCGAATTCGAAGAGTTGATGCGCCAGATCACCTGGTTCAAACAGGTCTTGGCAGATCAGCATCTGGTGATGAAGATCATCCGCGACGAGTTCACCGAGATCATCGAGCAGTACGGCGATGAGCGGCGCACCGAGATCATCGAAGCCCCGGACGAGATCCTGCCGGAAGACATGATCATGCAGGAAGAGATGGTGGTAACCGTTACCCACGAGGGCTACATCAAGCGCAACCCGGTTGATCTCTACCGCTCCCAGCGGCGCGGCGGCAAGGGGGTCAAGGGCGCCAACACCATCGAGGATGATTTCGTTTGCAACATGTACACGGCTTCCACCCACGATACCTTCCTCTTCTTCACCAACTACGGCAAGGTCTTCTGGCGCAAGGTCTACGAGATCCCGCAGGCGGGCCGCATTGCCCGGGGCAAGGCCATCGTCAATCTCCTGGAGCTCACCGAGGGCGAAAAGGTTGCCGCCATCCTGCCGGTATCAAGCTTTGATATCCCAGAGGGCCAGGAATGCCATGTGATGATGATCACCAAGAAGGGCATCGTCAAGAAAACCGTGCTCTCCGAGTTCCGCCGCCCCATCCGGCGCGGCAAGATCGCCCTCACCATCCGAGAGGATGACGAGATATTGGGCGCGGTACTGACCAATGGCAGCAACGATATCCTGGTTGTTACCCGCAAGGGCATGTCGGTCCGCTTTAACGAGCAGAATGTCCGCAGCATGGGCCGCACCGCGACCGGGGTCAAGGGTATCAACCTGGCCGAGGGCGACGAGGTGGTTTCCGTGGATGTGGTGCACGAGGGCTCCTCGGTTGTGGTGGTCACGGAAAATGGTTACGGCAAGCGGAGCGAGGTGGAGGATTACCGGCTGATCAAGCGCGGCGGCAAGGGTGTTTTCGCCATCAAGGCCAGCGAGCGCAACGGCCTGGTGGTCGGGGCCATGCAGGTGACCGATGAAGACGAGCTGATGATGATCACCAACGGCGGCAAGATCATCCGCATCTCCATGCGCGATCTGCGGGTCATCGGCCGGAACACCCAGGGCGTGCGCCTCTTCAAGCTGGACGAGGGTGAAAAGGTTATGGCGGTGGATCGCATGGCTGAGATCATTTCCGATGATGAGGAAGGTGAGGACGAGGAAGGGTCGTCTGAGGAATAGAACCAGTCTGACGGTACCTATGGTTCTGGCTCTCATGGTTTTTGATGTGAGAGCCAGAATTGTAGAATAACTTGTTATGCCCCAAGGCCCGATCACATGACTATCAAGATTAGTGACTGCCACTTCGAGAATTGTGGGACAGGTGTGAGCGCCCCAAAGGACGCGAAGCTCGATATGAGCAACAATAAGTTTGTAGCGTGTAAGAAGGCCATCGAACTTCGTGATCCTCCGACACTGCTTGAGACTATCGGCCTCGCAAATAACACACCTCTTCCGCTTGTTCGTGAGGTCTTCGAGTTTCTTGTTGCCGGATTTCCCGACGAACCGGCAATCCGTACCAAGGCGGAGTCGTCGGGACTTTTCTCCTGGCTATCGGTGGGCGCTGACACTACTACGGTTGTTGCTGGTCTCATGCAGCTTCAGCAATCCGGCTTAATTCAAGCAGTTCTCGCCATGTTGCCTAAATAGGGGCATGATATTTATTCAAACCTAAGCCGCTTCGCGGTTTGGCTTAATTCAGGCACCGGCTATTGACACTGCCAACAACTGACAGACACGCGGCAAATACTCCCAGGATAACCCATGACCCTTCCCGAGAAGATAGCAGTTATAGGCGCCGGAAGCTGGGGAACCGCCCTGGCAAAACTCCTTGGCGACAAGGGGTTTTGCGTGGATCTCTGGGCCCATCGCCCGGACCATGTTGCCGGACTCCTGCGGGATCGGGAGAACACCGCCTATCTCCCCGGCTTTCCCTTGCCGGATACGGTGCACCCCACCGCTGATCTGGCCCAGGCGGTTTCCGGCAAATCGGTGGTGGTCATGGTGGTTCCCTCCCATGTCTACCGGGAGGTGTTCACCCTTCTTGCCCCCCATCTGGCGCCCAACGCCGCGATCATCTCCGCCACCAAGGGGGTTGAAAACGAGACCCTGCTCACCATGAATCAGGTGATGGAAGAGGTCCTGGCTAAGGAAAACCCCGGTTTCCATGGGCAGCTCGGGGTTTTGGCCGGGCCGAGCTTTGCCAAGGAGGTTGCCGCAGGCATCCCCACGGCAGTGACGGTCGCCGCCTCCACCATGGAGGGGGCCAAGTTTTTTCAGGATATCTTTCACACCGAACGCTTCCGGGTCTATGCAGGCACCGATGTGATCGGCATGGAGTTGGGTGGGGCGCTGAAGAACATCGTCGCCATCGCCGCAGGCATCTGCGACGGCTTGGGCTACGGCACCAACACCCGCGCCGCCTTGATCACCCGAGGGCTTGCCGAGATCACCCGTCTCGGGGTGGCCATGGGCGCCAAGCCCCTCACCTTTTCCGGCCTGGCGGGCATGGGCGATCTGGTCCTTACCTGCACCGGGGATCTGAGCCGGAACCGGCAGGTTGGTCTCAAGCTTGGGCAAGGCAAGACATTGAAACAAATCCTCGCCGAGATGAAGATGGTGGCCGAGGGGGTGAAAACCACCCGTTCCGCCATGGCCCTGGCCAAAAAGATCGGGGTGGAGATGCCTATTCTGGAGCAGGTGTATGCCATGATTTATGAGGACAAGCCCTGCGACAAGGCGGTTCAGTCCCTGCTTGGGCGGGATCAGAAAGAAGAAATGGAAGAGGTTTGATTGGTTCGCGCCAGGATTTTTTTGCAGCCATGAAGACAGCGATCATCCATTGTCCGGTTGAAAAATTTCAGAATGCAAACAAGTCCCCTCTCCCCCAAGCGGGAGAGGGTGAGGGGGAAGATGTTTAAGGTGAGGTTATTGGCGAGTTCACCCACCCCCCTGCCCCCTCCCGTCAGCAGTGTCAGCGGCGAGGGAGGGGGGGTTATATGACTGACAGCCAGAATGAGTGCCACC
>VMSS01000112.1 GCA_013791995.1 Desulfurivibrio sp.
ATATGAGGGCACCAATCAGATTCAGCGTAATGTTATTGGTCAGGAACTCAACAAGGAGTACATGAGGTCCTCATGAAGATCATCGTTTGCGTAAAGCAGGTTCCGGATGCCAAGGATGTCCGGTTGGACCCAAAGACCAACACCCTGTCCAGGGAAGGGGTGCAAGCTATTATGAACCCCTTCGACCGGCATGCCCTTGAAGAGGCGGTTCGTCTGAAGGAACTCCACGGCGGCACAGTAACCGTGATCAGTATGGGTCCTCCCCAGGCAGAAGAGATGTTGCGCGAGGCCGTGTCCTGTGGTGCGGACGAGGCGGTACTCGTTTCGGATCGCGCTTTTGCCGGGGCGGATACCTGGGCGACCACCTATACCCTGGCCATGGCTATTAAAAAGATCGATGATTATGATCTTATCCTGTGCGGCAAACAGGCCATTGACGGGGATACCGCCCAGGTGGGACCCGGCTTGGCAGAGCGTCTTGATATTCCTTTTGTCGCCTATGTGCGCAAGATCAATGACTGCACCGCCGATACCATCCGGGCAGAGCGTCTTATGGATGACGGCTATGATCTGCTGGAAATTCCTTTGCCCGCCCTGTTTACCGTGGTGAAAGAGATCAATGAGCCCAGGATTCCTTCCCTTAAGGGAAAGATGAAGGCGAAAAAAATCGATATCACCAAGATGACTGCGGTGGATATCGAGGCAGATCCGGATCAGCTTGGGCTTAAAGGTTCCACCACCCAAGTAGTCAAAGTGTTTTCCCCGGAACTGAAAGGGGCCCGCGCCATGCTTGTCGGCACACCCAGCGAACAGGTTTCGCAACTGTATGAGAAATTGTCGCCTCTCCTGTAGACTTCAGACGAACGGAATTCTCTATGTTACATATTGATATTGAAGCCTGTATTGGTTGCGGTGTCTGTGAAAGTACCTGTACCTTCGGGGCAATCACGATTGAAAACGGATGTGCCGTGGTCGGCGATACCTGCACTTTCTGCGGCAGTTGCGTGGATGTCTGCGAGGTCGGCGCTCTTTCCATCGAGCGAGAGGAAAAGGCAACCCAGGGCAACCTGGCCGATTGGTCCGGCGTCTGGGTGTATGCGGAATGCCGTCATGGCAGGCTCGCCCCCGTTGCCCTCGAACTGCTCGGAGCCGGACGTAAGCTAGCCGAAAAAAGAGGGGTTCCCCTTTCCGCTGTTCTCTTGGGTTCAAAAATTGAGGGCATGGCCGAAGAACTCATCGCTTACGGTGCTGATAAGGTGTTTGTTGTTGATGATCCGGCCTTGGCTTCTTTTACCGATGACGCCTATGGCAACGCCTTGAGTGCCCTGGCTAAAAAATATAAGCCCGAGATTATTCTTGCGGGCGCCACGGCCATCGGCAGATCCTTTATCCCCCGGGTTGCTACGACCCTGGCTACCGGTCTCACCGCCGATTGTACGGATTTGGCGATCCGCGATGAGGATGGGGCACTGCTCCAGACCCGTCCGGCCTTTGGCGGCAACATCATGGCCACCATTATCTGCCCGCATACTCGCCCGCAAATCTCCACGGTGCGACCGTTGGTGATGAAGCCTCTGGTCAGGGATGCAGCACGCAAGGGTGAAATTATCAAAGTGAATCCGGACCCTGCCACCCTCAAGCCCCGCGTCAAGGTACTTGATTCGGTGGTTGAAGATCTCGACCGGGTGAACCTTTCCGAGGCCGATATTGTTGTGGCCGGCGGCAGGGGCTTGGAAAACGAGAAGGGCTTTGCCATGATCCGCGAGCTGGCCGATGTGCTGGGCGGGGCGGTTGCCGCCTCCCGGGCCGCGGTGGACAGCGGTTGGGTCCCTTATCCCCATCAGGTTGGGCAGACCGGCAAGACCGTGGCTCCCAAAGTCTATATTGCCTGCGGGATCTCCGGGGCTATCCAGCATCTGGTGGGTATGCAGTCTGCCGATACCATCATCGCCATTAATCGGGACCCCGATGCCCCGATTTTTGATGTGGCTACCTATGGTATTGTCGGAGATGTGTTCGAAATCGTGCCCAAACTAATTGAGAAATTCAAGGAAAGGAAAAGCTCATGAGTCTGAGCGGAAAAATTGCCGTAGTGACCGGGGGCAGCAGGGGGATTGGCCGTGCCATCTGTCTGCGTTTGGCAGCTCTTGGGGCCACGGTTATGGTCAACTATGTGAGCAACCCGGCCGCTGCGGAAGAAACGGTGCAGTCCATCCGGGCTGCAGGCGGCAAGGCCGAGCCGGTTCAGTTCAATGTCGCGGTTGCCGCGGAGATTGAGGCGGCTTTCAAGAATATCCTCGATGCGCATGGCCGGGTGGATATCCTGGTGAACAATGCCGGTATTACCCGTGACGGTCTGCTCATGAAGATGAAGGAAGAGCAGTGGGATGAGGTGCTCAATACCAATCTCAAGGGCGTGTTTCTTTGCACCAAGGCGGTGAGCCGCGCCATGATGAAGCAACGTTGGGGGCGGATCATCAATATCACCTCGGTGATCGGTTTTGCCGGAAACGCCGGGCAGGCCAACTATGCTGCCGCCAAGGCCGGGATAGTCGGTTTTACCAAATCCGTGGCCAAGGAGCTCGCCTCCCGCGGAATTACGGTAAACGGGGTTGCTCCCGGTTATATCGTCACCGACATGACCAGGGATCTCTCCGAAGAAGTCACCGATACAATTAAAGCTGAAATTCCTTTGGGCGTGCTTGGCGAACCGGATGACATTGCCGGTGCTGTCGCCTTTTTGGCGTCTGATGATGCACGCTATGTGACCGGGCAGTTTATCCATGTCAATGGCGGCATGTTCATGTAATATAGTGTACGAGTAAATTGTGCTGTTTTTGTAAAAGGGAAGGATGATACCGGTCCGTAACATACATTGAAGGGTTACAAGGTGACCACTGTTGTTTCACAGTGCGAGGCAGTCTTCGCCTCTCTGTGATTGCAGCAAATCTTGGTAAGATGTTACCGTAAACAAGGAAGGAGAAAAAACCATGTCTGTACAAGAAAAACTCATTGATATCATTGCCGAGCAGTTGAGTGTGGATAAAGATAAGGTTGTCCCGGGAGCCTCTTTTATTGATGATTTGGGCGCTGATTCACTTGACCTGGTAGAGCTTATCATGGCTATGGAAGAGGCTTTCGATATCGAGATTGCCGATGATGTCGCGGAAAAGATCACCACAGTGCAGCATGCCATCGACCATGTCAACAAGGTTGCAGGTTGATCCGGACTTCTTGTGTTGTCAGCAGGTATTTGAAGGAATAATTGAGGACTGACCTTGGTGGGGTGTAACCCATCAAGGCCGTTCTTTCTCTGCAAACAGATTGTGAGGATCAACGTGGGCAGAAGAGTTGTAGTTACCGGAGTTGGACTGGTTACTCCCCTGGGAACAGGCGTGGAGAAAACCTGGAGCGCACTGTGCGCCGGCAAGAGCGGTATCGGCCCGATTACCCGGTTCGACGCCAGTGAAGTCGGGGTCAACATCGCCGCTGAGGTCAAGGATTTTCAGGCCGAAGACCATATGGACAAAAAGGTCGCCAAGCATCTTGACCTTTTTGTGCAATACGCTGTCGCGGCTGCCGGGGAAGCATTGCGAAATGCCGACCTGCAGATCACCGATGAAAACGCCACCCGGGTCGGAAGCATAATGGGCTGCGGTCTTGGCGGTCTGCCCACCATAGAAAAATATCATCAGGTGGTCATGGAAAAAGGGACGAAGCGTATTACCCCGTTTTTTATTCCCATGGTCATTCCCAATATGGGTGCCGGACAGATTTCCATTATCTACGGCACCAGGGGCCCGAACCTGTGCCTTACCACGGCGTGCGCAGCAGGAACCCATGCGGTGGGTGAGGCATTTCGCTCCATAGCCAACGATGAATGCGATGTGGCCATTACCGGCGGCAGCGAATCAGTTATCTGCCCTCTGGCGGTTGGCGGTTTTCATGCCATGAAGGCCCTGTCCACCCGTAATGACCAGCCTGAAAAAGCTTCGCGCCCCTTTGAGCGGGACCGGGACGGTTTTGTTATTTCCGAAGGCGCCGGAGTGCTCATTCTTGAGGAGTTGGATCATGCCCTGGCCCGTGGCGCGAAGATTTATGCCGAGGTTGCCGGGTACGGCTTGAGCGGCGATGGCTACCATATGGCTGCTCCTCCTGAAGATGGCAACGGGGCTGTCCGCTGCATGCGAATGGCTCTCAAGGATGCGGGCATGAACCCTGAGGACGTTGACTATATCAATGCCCACGGCACTTCGACTCCGCTGAATGATGTGGTTGAAACCAGGGCCATTAAAACGACTTTCGGCGATCAGGCATACAAACTAGCTATCAGTTCGACAAAGTCCATGACCGGCCATATGCTTGGCGGAGCAGGAGGGATCGAAGCGGTCTTTACCGCGCTGGCCATCAAGCACCAGATTGCCCCGCCGACCATGAATCTGGAAAACCCCGATCCCGAGTGCGATCTGGATTATGTCCCCAATCAGGCCCGCAAGATGAAAATCCGGGCAGCCATGTCCAATTCTTTTGGATTCGGCGGGACCAATGCGGTGTTGATTATGAAGCAATATGAGGGGAAACCGTGAAAATTGCCATCGGCTGTGATCATGGCGGCATCGGCTTGAAAGGTGAACTCGTCACGCTTCTTCAGGAAATGGGGCATGTGGTGGATGACAAGGGCTGTTATTCTTCCGAATCTGTCGACTACCCGGATTTTGCCAGGGCTGTTTGCTCACAGGTTCAAAACGGCAGTTGCGAACGGGGAATTCTGATCTGCGGAACAGGGGTCGGGATGTCCATGGTTGCCAACCGTTTCGAGGGTATTCGGGCGGGGTTGTGCAATGATTTGTTCACTGCCCGGATGAGTCGGGAGCATAATGACGCCAATGTGCTTTGTCTTGGCGCCAGGGTTGTCGGCCCTGGTCTGGCCGCTGAAATCGTTCGGACCTGGGTCACCACCGAGTTTGCCGGGGGGAGACATCAGCGACGGATTGACATGTTCTAGGAAAACTGGTCTGCCCTGTTGCGGGCCTCAGCCACCTGTATTCATTGCGCGGCCGGAATTACCTGGAGTAATTTTTCGGCCGTGATTATTTTGCCTGATTTCAAACCATACATAACCATAAGGATGCCGCAGTGTCGTATTTGAAAGAGAGTGACCCGGATGTGTACCGTTCCATTGCCCATGAATTGGCAAGGCAATCCAATCAACTTGAACTGATTGCCTCGGAGAATATTGTCAGCGAGGCAGTGCTGGAGGCCCAAGGTTCCATTTTCACCAATAAGTACGCTGAGGGCTATCCTGGGAAGCGCTACTATGGCGGATGCGAATATGCAGACCAGATTGAGTCCCTGGCCATTGAACGGGCGTTGAAGATTTTCGGCGCTGAATACGCCAATGTTCAGCCCCATTCCGGCAGTCAGGCCAATATGGCCGTTTATTTTTCTTCGCTGCAGCCCGGAGACACGGTGCTCGGCATGGATCTGGCCCACGGCGGTCATCTTACCCATGGTTCCGGGGTGAATTTTTCCGGACAGCTCTATTCATTTGTTTCCTACGGGGTGAACCGGGAAACAGAGCGCATCGACATGGCTGAGGTGGAACGCGTTGCCTTCGAGCACAAGCCGAAGATGATCGTAGCCGGGGCAAGCGCCTACCCAAGGGTTATCGATTTTGCCGGGTTCCGCGCCATAGCTGATAAGATCGGCGCCTTGTTCATGGTGGACATGGCCCACATAGCCGGATTGGTGGCGGCTGGGGTCCATCCCTCACCGGTTCCGTATGCTGACTTTGTGACGACCACCACCCATAAGACCCTGCGCGGGCCAAGGGGCGGCTTGATCCTTGCCAAGGCAGAGTTCGGCAAGAAACTCGACAGCAAAATATTCCCCGGCATTCAGGGCGGCCCGCTGGTGCATGTCATCGCGGCCAAGGCTGTTGCCTTCAAGGAGGCCATGGGCGAGAAATTTAAGAAGGATCAGGTCCAGGTCGTCAAGAACGCCCAGGCCTTGGGAGAAGGGTTGGTTCGTCACGGTTTCCGCCTTGTTTCCGGCGGTACCGACAATCATCTTCTTCTGGTTGATCTGACCAACAAGGGGGCAACCGGCAAGGAATCGGAAGAGGCCTTGGAAGAGGCGGGTCTCACCGTTAATAAAAATGCCATTCCCTTTGACCAGCAAAGCCGCTTTGTCACCAGCGGGGTTCGTATCGGGACCCCGGCCGTGACCACCCGCGGTCTCAAGGAGCCTGAGATGGCCAAGATTGCCGACTGGATCAACCGGGCCATAGAGAACCGCGGGAACAAGGAAACGCTGAACGGTATCCGGGTCGAGGTTCGGGCCTTGTGCGATACGTTTCCCCTGTATCCAGACATGGAACGGGACGCCGAGTAGCCGATCATGACAGACACCCGCCCGTCATGGGACGAATATTTTATGGGTATCACCGAGATGGTGGCCCAGCGCTCAACCTGCCTTCGCCGAAAGGTGGGGGCTATTCTGGTGCGGGACAAGCGTATCATTGCCACGGGCTATAACGGTGCCCCGGCCAAGGTCAGTCATTGTCTTGATATCGGCTGTCTGCGTGAGCAGCAGGGGATTCCTTCCGGGGAGAGGCATGAACTGTGCCGCGGCTTGCATGCCGAGCAGAATTCCATTATCCAGGCGGCCCTGCACGGTTTCAGCGTCGAGGGCGCCACCCTGTACTGCACCAATATGCCCTGCGCCATCTGCAGCAAGATGCTGATCAATGCGAGAATTGAAAAAATTTATTATAAAGAAGGCTATGCCGACACGCTTTCCTCCCTGTTGTTGGCCGAAGCCAAAGTCCCTGTTTTTCAACTGGGATAAGCTGTAAATGGCCGGAATTTTCCCCGGCGCAGATTTTGGTAAGGCGACGTTATGAAATGTCCGTATTGCGGTCATCTTGAAAACCGGGTTGTTGATTCCCGCCTGAACAAGGACTTTACCATCACCCGCCGTCGCAGGATGTGCGATGCCTGCAGTCGCAGGTTTACCACCTATGAACGCCTTGAAGTGACCATGCCCATGTTGATCAAGAAGGATGGGCGGCGCGAGGCCTGGGATCGGCATAAAGTGGTGGAAGGGTTGCAAAAGGCCTGCGAGAAACGGCCGGTCAGTATGGAGCAGATCGATGAGTTTGTCGATTCTTTGGAACGGGAGCTTCAGGATCTGGGCGAACGCGAGATTCCGGTGAGACTCGTCGGGGAGCGGGTTATGGACGGATTGCGGAAGCTCGATGGCGTGGCCTATGTCCGTTTTGCCTCAGTGTATCGCCAATTCAAGGACTTAAGCGAGTTCATGGCCGAACTGAAGGACATGCTGGGCGGTCCCGAAGAAACACAGGAATGAAAGAGAAAGACGACAGCGTCTGGATGCAGCTGGCCATCAGGGAGGCGAGAAAAGGGATGGGTCGCACCTCGCCCAATCCCTGTGTCGGCGCGTTGGTTGTCAAAAATAACACGCTTGTGGCCACGGGGTTTCATCACAAGGCAGGGACCCCCCATGCCGAGGTGCATGCTCTTCGAGCGGCAGGGAAAAAAGCCAGTGGCGCTACTATATATGTGACCCTGGAGCCCTGTAACCATACGGGGCGAACCCCTCCCTGCACTCAGGCCATTCTGGCCGGCGGGATCAAACGGGTGGTGGTCGGCATGCTCGACCCCAATCCGCTTGTGGCTGGAGGAGGCTGCAAAACTCTGGCTGCGCATGGTCTTGAGGTTGCGCACGGCGTGCTGGCCGAGGAATGCCGCAGCCTGAATCGACCTTTCATCAAGCATGTGACCACCGGGTTGCCGTGGGTGATCATGAAAGCCGGGATGAGTATGGATGGCCGGTTGGCTCTCGGCTCCGGCGAAAGCGGCTGGATCACCAGTGAGCAATCCCGAAGACAGGTGCATCGTTTGCGGGATCGGGTTGATGCCATTCTTGTCGGCAGCGGTACGGCCCTGACCGATGATCCCGCTCTTACCACCAGATTGCCTGGCCGTCGCGGCAGGGATCCGTTGCGGGTTATTCTGGACACCGCCCTCAGGTTGCCGCCTACTGCCAAATTGCTGCAACAGGCTTCCTTTGCTGCAACCTGGATCTTTTGCGGGCCGGATGTGGATGTCAAACGGGCCAAGGCTCTGGTTGGGGCAGGCGCGGTCATCAAACAGGTCAGGCTCGATGGTGCAGGGCAAGTTGACCTCGGCGCGGTTCTTTGTGAACTGGGCAGGGAGCAGATTACCAGCATTCTGGTGGAAGGGGGCTCCCGGGTGCATGGCGCTTTTTTGCGGGGCGCTCTGGTG
>VMSS01000017.1 GCA_013791995.1 Desulfurivibrio sp.
CGCGGCACGGTTTTTTGATCGCGTACCGCAAGCAACTGCCGCAGGGTTTCTTTCTCCGCCGGTACCAGCCGGATACCGTTGTTTTTCAGGGTCGTAAGGGCTTCTTCATTGCTGCGCCTGGTGTCGGCCAGAAGCCCGGCAAAATGTTTTTTTGCCGCAGCTTCCATCATGGCTGCATGCTGAGGCGGGAGTTTGTCAAAGGCGCTCTTTGAAAAAACCAGGCCGCCATAGGCGTAGCCGAATGGCGTATCGGTGATATATTTTGTCCGGGTGAACCATTGCAGGACGATGGAGCCGTAAAAACCGTTAAACACCGTATTGATCATGCCGGTTTGCAGAGAGGATAACACGTCGGGAATGGACAGGGGGATGGGGGTGACGCCCATGTCCTCCAGAAAACTACGGCTCAGCGGATCATTCTCCGGAGCCCAGCATTTGCTGGCGCGCAACTGGGCCACCGTGCTCACCGGCTCACCGGACATGGTGTAGACAAAACCAACCTCGGTCATGGCCAGCAGGACCATATCTTTTTCCAGAAAAGCTTTCTGGAAATGCGGGAACAAACCCTCGGCAACCCGGTCCACCTCGGCATAAGTCTTAAAAAGAAAGGGAATGGCCATTACCCGGAAATCCGGCACGGTCTCGCTGATCCCGGTCATGGTAAAGCCCCCGCCCTGAAGCTGACCGATCCGCATCTTGCGATACATAGCCCGGTCATCACCCATAACCCCGCCCATGTAAAACTTGAAGCCGATCTCGCCATTGCTCTTGGCAATCACTTCGTTTTGGAATTCCTGAAAATGACGGGCCCAGACACTGCCGTCAGGAGCAAGCGAGGCGATCTTGAACATATAACGGGGTGCAGCCTGGACGCCCGAAGGACCAATGACCGCCAGAAGGGCAATGGCGAAACAGATCGTACGCAGCAGACGATTCATACCTTTCTTCCTCCTCAATCTAAAGGACAGCACCAGCAGTCTCAGCAGCAACGGATCCTAAAAAAAATCATCCACCTGGGTCAGCATTTTTTGGGCACGCCGCTTGGCCAGAACATTGGGCAGGGTCAGGTCCGGGGCCCGGGCAAGATCAAAGGCCAGCGCCTCTTCCAGAAGACGGACATAGAGTTCCCGGTCAAAGGTCTGTCGGGCGTAATATTCGGCATACGCCACCAGGGCCGGAAGAAACCGCCGGTCGCCAAGGGCAAGGGCTCTTTCGAAATGATCCCGGCTCACTTCCGGCTTGCCGCCCAGCATCTCCGGGCGGGAACCATAATAGATGCCGAGAAAGAGATGGGCGCCGCCATGGTAGAATCCCTCGTCCAGGGCCAACACCCGCAGCATCAACTGTTCCACTTTGGGCAGGTCGGCGACCGCCGCAGGGGCACCCTTGCTGAAACCGATCCAGGTGGCCCAGCCATAGCCGCCCCAGAACAATTTTTCCACATCCCCGGAACCGGCTGACCGCAACGTTTCGCTGAACTCGGCCAACGGTATCCGGGAGGCACCGGCGAGCCCCTTGCTGGTGCCAAGCAGGCGCAAACCGTATTCCCTGGCCCTTTCCCCAAGCACTACCGCACGCTCGGGACGGCCGCATTCCGGCATAAGATTTGCGTAGGCTGTATAGGCCTGGGTGCCATGGATCAGGAGCCGGACGTTGTCCGGGTCGGAAATCAACAGGCTGTCCAACATCAGCAGATAGGAGGGGGCGCCATCGCAGACCAGCTCAATGTCCGCCTGACGATTGAGGTTTTTCACCACCGGGCCGACCATGGGGGGGATCACCAGAGAGGCACATCCCTGGGATAAAAAAACAACACCCAGCAAGACGGCGAAGGCTTTCTGTCTGACGAAAAAAAACAGCCATTGGTCAATGATCTTCTGCACGGCCAACCTGCTCCTTGGCATCGAATTCCCTGCTGTAACTGCGCTCAATTCTCTGCCGCCGAGTATACCATACCCTTACACGCCCGGCATACAAGCAAGCGAACCCGGCGCAAAAAAAATGCCCCGGCAAATACATTACCGGGGCACAGAGGCTGATGCCTGTTTTCCCTGTATCAGGAAATTTCCACCAGCTCGAGATCAAAAATAAGATCCTTGCCTGCCAGGGGCGGGTTGGCATCAAGAATGACAACCTCGTCAGTGACTTCCACAACCGTGACCACAACCAGCTCGCCGTTGGGACCGCCCATCTGCAGTTTCTGGTCAACCTCCGGGTTGAGATCAGGGGGGACCTGATCCCGCGGCACCTGAATAACCAGCTCTTCGTTCTTCTCGCCGTAAGCTTTATGCGAAGGAATGGCGACTTTTTTCTTATCGCCGATGGCCATTCCCTGAACAGCTTCATCAAAACCCACGATTACCTGACCACCGCCAATGGTAAACACCAGGGGATCCCGTCCGGCAGAGGAATCGAAAACTGTCCCATCTTCCAGTGTGCCGGTATAATGGATCTTGACGCTATCTCCTTTTTTGGCCTGTGACATATTTCTCTCCTTTTTGTCTTTTCCCTGAACGGGATTTTATATTAATAAAATTAATTTGTTATCGATAAAAACAACGCACCGCCAAGCCTTTTTTAACAATGGTGCTTGCCGAGGTTCTTCTTTGCCTTTAAGCTGGGGCGGTTATTTTCCCATTTCAAATTACAGCGCGACGCCTGCAAAACGGCGGCTACAACTTACCGGCACGACGACAACGCCGAAGGAATTGCCATGTACGAATGGATTCTCACCGGACTCAGCATCCTGGGGACCTTATACAATCTGCAGAAACGTGCGGCCGGCTGGGTGATCTGGAGCATCTCCAATGTCGGCTGGATTGTCAGTTTCTCCCTCAAAGGCATGATGGCCGAGGCCTTTCTCTTCTCGGTCTATCTGGTGCTGTCCGTTTACGGCATCTTCAAATGGTGGAATCCCAAGCCCCAGGAAGAAAAAGGCTGAAGCTTCCAGGTTACGCGCCCAACTGGATGGAATCCTCCACACCAAGCGCCTGATAAATCTCCAGAGCCTGTTGGGAGTGGTTCAGGGTATAGAAATGGATGCCACGCACCTCGTTGTCGAGCAGATCGCGAACCTGCTCGGTGGCCCAGTGCACCCCGACCTTTTCCACCTGTTCATCGCTTCTGGCCCGATCCAGGGCGCGCAACAGCGAGGCCGGAATCCTGGCCCCGGCGGCAAGTTCCGCCATCCGCACCATGCCGCTCTTGGTGGTGATGGGCATGAGCCCGGCAATGATGGGCACCGTAATGCCGGCAAGGGCGCAACGGTCCCGGAAATCATAAAAATCGCGGTTGTCGAAAAAGAGCTGGGTCACGATATAGTCCGCCCCGGCGTCAACCTTGGCCTTGAGATAGTCCATCTCCAGCAGCCGGTTGGGGGTGCCGGGATGTCCTTCCGGAAAACCGGCGACGCCGACGCCCATATGCGGAAAATTCTTTTTGATGAAGGCGACCAGATCGGCGGCATAGGCAAAACCATCGGGAGGCTGGACATAATCTTTCTGACCCTTGGGAGGATCGCCGCGCAGGGCAAGGATATTCTTCACCCCGCTTTCGGCATAATTGCGAAGGA
>VMSS01000122.1 GCA_013791995.1 Desulfurivibrio sp.
GCGGTGCTGCACTCGAATTTTGACGCCGGGGAACTGGAGCGGGAAAAAAAGGTGGTCTTGGAAGAGATCCGCATGCGCAAGGATCGGGCCAATATCGCCCTGTTCCAGGAGCTCATGGCCCAAGCCTATACGGTGCATCCCTACCGGCTGCCCATCAGCGGCACGGCGGAAAGCGTTAGCGCTATCACCCGCGAGGACATCCTCCGCTACATGAAAAACCACTATCACCCCTCCAATTTCACCGTGGTGGTGGTGGGTGATGTCCGGGTGCAGCAGGTGTTGGACACGGTGACCACCCTGATGGGGGAATTACCCACAAGTGATGCCCAGCCGCCGATCATCCCCAAGGAACCGGATCAGAAGGCAACCCGTCTCTTCGGCCTGACCGAGGACGTCAACCAAACCCAATTGGCCCTGGCCTTTTCCGGCCCCTCTTTCAAGAGCCAGGATGCGGCGGTTCTTGATGTGATGACTTCCATTCTCGCCAGCGGCGAGACTTCCCGCCTCTACACCCGGCTGCGCAACGACAAGGGACTTGTCTACCGCATCGACGGCTCGGCTTTTACCCCACGGGATCCAGGATTGCTGGAATTCACCGCCACTCTGGACGCAGAAAAAATCGCACCCGTCCTCGAAGAAACGCTCACCGAAATTTTTAAGATGAAGCACTCCAAGGTAAGCGATGAAGAGCTTGACCGGGCTAAACGAAACCTGGAGAGTGATTTCATCTTCAATCTGGAACGGGCCGAAGGCCAAGCCAGAGTCTTGGGCTCTTTCGAATTCCTGACCGGAGATCCGCGTGAGGACAAATACATTGCGCGGGTTCAGGCCGTGAGCAAGGAAGATATCCAGCGGGTTGCCGCCTTCTATCTCAAGGGCGAGCATCTCACCGTGGGCACCGTTTCCCCGCACGGCACTGCCCTGGCCATCAATGAGGCGCAACAACTGGCTGAGATTATCGCCAAGGCCGAGGCCGCGGCCAAGCTGGGTCAGCCCGCCTCACAGGTGAGCGACTCCTTTCTCTCCGGGGTCCACCGTTTTGTGCTGAAAAACGGCATCCGCCTTCTGGTCCGGGAAAACCATGACGTGCCCACCGTTTCCATCCGGGCCGTTCTCCCCGGCGGCCTTCGCAGCGAAGACGAGACCACCAACGGTGCCTTTGCCTTTATCAGCGAACTCCTGGCCAAGGGCACGGAACGGCTGAGCGCTGTGGAACTTGCCAAGGAAGTGGCCAACATGGCCGGCTCGCTCGGCGGCTTTAACGGCAAAAACACCTTCGGGGTCAAGGGCGACTTTTTGTCCCGCTTCACCAACGAAGGATTGGCTCTGGTCCGGGATGTGCTCATTACCCCGGCCTTTGCACCGGCAGAGGCCGAAAAAATCCGGCCGGAGCTGCTCTCTCAGCTCAAGAATCAGGAAGATTCCCTGCCCAGTCTGGCCTTCAAGGAATTCAACAAGCAGTTGTTTTTGGGGCATCCTTACGGCCTCAATACCCAGGGCAACGAAACCGTTATCCGCAACTTCACCGTGGCCAATCTGAAACGGCTGTACGAAGAGCACGCCAGGCCGGAGGCTCTGGTTCTGGCGGTGGCCGGCGACGTTGATGCTGAAAAAATCAGGGAGATGGCGGAACAACTTTTCGGCAACTGGCACAAAGCCCCATTGGCACAATCGCAAGTCAAGGAAAGCGTTCTGCCTCCCGAGGTGCCGGCCAGTCCGAACATTATCAACATCTCCAGAGATAAGCAGCAGGTGCATATCATCATCGGTTTTGTCGGCACCACCCTGAGCAGTGAAGACCGTTTCGGCCTCGAGGTGCTGGATACTGCCCTTTCCGGCCAGAGCGGCCGTTTGTTCACCGAGCTGCGCGACAAGCAAAGCCTGGCCTACAGCCTCTCCTCCTTCTCTCTTCTCGGCTTGGACACCGGCTCCTTTGGCATCTATCTCGGCACCAGCCCGGACAAGAAGGACGAAGCCATCAAGGCTGTCTGGCAGCAGCTTTATCGGGTAATAGAAGAACCGATCAGCGAGGAGGAACTGACCAAGGCCAAAAACGTCCTGATCAGCAATTACGAACTGGGACTGCAAACCCGCGGCAATCAGGCCATGGAAATGGCCCTGAACGAAACGTACGGCCTGGGGCAGGATTTCGGAAACCGTTATGTGCACGCCCTTGAGCAGGTTGACACCCAAACCGTACGGGCCATGGCTCGTAAATACATCCGTCCCTCCAATTATGTACAGGTCACAGTTGGAGCCAACCCCCTCCTCCCGGTCCAGGAGCCTCAACAGCCCAAAGAATCCCAATAACCGACCCAAGTCCAGGCCGAGCCTGCACCAGCCGCCATTCCCTCAGAAAACATCGGTGAATAAGATGCTTACAACCATGATCGCCCCCTCCATCCTTTCCGCGGATTTCGCCCGGTTGGGAGAAGAAATAACCGCCGTAGCCAAAGGTGGCGCGGATGTAATCCACATCGATGTAATGGATGGTCATTTCGTGCCCAATATCACCATCGGCCCGCTGGTGGTGAAGGCGGTGCGCCGGGTCACCGATCTGCCGCTCGATGTCCACCTGATGATCGAAAACGCCGATGACTATCTGGAAGACTTTGCCGATGCAGGGGCGGACTGGATCACGGTGCATGTGGAAACCGGCTATCACCTGCACCGGACCATCCACCGCATCAAGGAGCTGGGCAAGAAGGCTGGCGCGGTGCTCAACCCGGCCACCCCCTTGAGCAGTCTGGAGGAAATCCTGCCGGATCTGGACCTGGTCATGCTGATGACCGTGAATCCCGGCTTTGGCGGGCAGTCGTTCATCGAAAGCTCCCTGGCCAAGATCAGACAGCTTAAAAAGATGATCGATGCCCGCGGTCTTTCCGTGGGCATCGAAGTGGATGGCGGGGTGAGCCCAAAAACCATCGGCGCCATTGCCGCAGCCGGGGCCAACATCTTCGTGGCCGGGTCCGCGGTTTTCGGTCAGGACGACTACGCCAAGGTTATCGCCGAACTCAAGGGTGGTTGCCGGTAACTGTCCGGCACCACCACATCTGCTTTGTAATCTCGCTGCTGCCAGACAGTTGCCGTTAAAAATTTCAGCCTGTTTTCCGGCATCTCTTTTCGTTACAATAATTACCGTTCGCGGTGAGCCTGTCGAACCGCAGTCCTCTTGCCACTACCGGCCTTCGACAGGCTCAGGCCGAACGTATTCTTGCACATCTACTTTGTGTCACACGATCCGCCTGCTCTCCGTTCCTGCCAGAGTTCCTCCATGTCCTGTTGCTCAAAAAGATACGTGGTATTGCAATAATGGCAGCAGGTCTCCACGGGAAATGGCCCGCTTCGCAGCTCGTCGAGATCTTTTTCCGGAAGGGTGAGAAGGCGGGCGGAGATATTTTCTCTGGAGCAGGGGCAGGCAAAACAAACCGGCGCCTCTGTGAACAGTTCCGGCTGAAAAGCAGCGAAATCTCTCGCAAGTAAGTCCTCCGAGCCGCCACCTTCGGAAAAATACCGGCCAAGGGAAGGAAGCCCCGCGATCCGCTCCTCCAACTCGGCCATCAATTCGGGCTTACCCCCCGGCATGGCCTGCAGCAACAACCCGCCTGCCCCCACCGGCAAACCTTCTGTATCGAACTGGATGCTCAGCGCTATGGCGGTTGGGGTTTGCTCCGAGGTCTGGAAATAATGGCTGAGATCCAGGGCAAGGTTCCCATGCTCCAGCATGATGGTTCCGGTAAACGGCTGACTGGCGCCTTCCAGATGGGTGCTCACCGAGAGAAATCCCGCCCCGAAAAACCGCGCAAGGTCAAAGGAGTCCAAGGGCTTTTCCAGGGGGATCGGCGTCTGCCGGAGGTAGCCGCGCACTTCGCCCGCAGCGTTACTCTCCGCCACCAGCCCCTTGATCGGGCCGGAACACTCAATCCGCAAAGCAAGCCGA
>VMSS01000097.1 GCA_013791995.1 Desulfurivibrio sp.
CAGAGGCCGCGATAGAAGCGAAAAAGGAAGACGATCATGAGCAAGAGAACTTTTCAGCCCAGCAACCTCAAAAGGCACCGCACCCATGGCTTTCGGGCCAGAATGCAGACAAAGAACGGGCGGGCCGTCATCAACCGTCGTCGGGCCAAGGGTCGTAAACGGCTGACTGTTTAGTCCAGTCCCGGCACGAGCAGCACCGGTCACGCAACATGAAAGCCCATGTCCTTTCCAAGGCCATGTTGCTGCTCAAGCCTTGGCAGTACAGGTTGGTATATAGCCAGGGTAAAAGAGTGCGTGGTCAGAATTTCAGTTTGATCTATTTGCCGAACAGCACTACAGGCAACAGGTTGGGAATAAGTATCCACGGAGTAAGGCAGGCGGTTCAGCGGAACAGGATCAAAAGGGTAATCCGGGAATTTTTTCGCCATAACCCAGGGTTTCTCGAGCCTTTTTCTGACGTGGTTTTTGCAGTGCGCCCGGGGTTTGCCCTTGATTCTCCGCAGGAGATCGAGACGGCTGTTCGCGCGCTTCTTGCCCGGCGGCAGGTTGGTGGAAAGACAACAGGTCCGGATGAAGAGGCGCTGAAAGTCTCATGATACCGCCGGTCACCATTTTTCCTGGATGTGACAGTTTGCCCCCAGAAAAGGGATTGATGTGAAAAAAATATTCATTGCCCTGATACGGTGTTACCAGCTCTGTATCTCTCCATTTTTCGCGCCGGCCTGCCGTTTTTCCCCAACCTGTTCACAGTACGCCATAGAGGCCCTTGGCCACCACGGAACTGTTCGTGGCCTGTATCTTGCCTTGCGTCGCCTTCTTCGTTGCCATCCCTTTCATCCCGGCGGATTTGATCCGGTGGACAAATCTTTCTGAGGCAACAGCAGGTGAGGTTGTCCGGATGCTTCAGGCCTGCATCCAACTAAAACAGCATAAAGCCTGACAAGGATCGATTTCATGGATACACAGAGAATGTTTTTGGCCATTTTTCTTTCGTTGGCCATTTTGCTTGGTTATCAGTACTTTTTTGTTCCCACCCCTCCACCTGTCACGCAGGATATCGTGGCATCCTCCCCGGAAAACGGCAAGGCCGAAGAGCAAAGTCTCGGCAAGGCGCCGGCGCCCATTGCCGCGGCAAGCTTGATGGCGGTAGCACCTACGGATGCTACCGTCAGACAAGGCCGCGATATTTCGATTTCAACCAGTCTGTACTCGGCGGTGGTAACTGAGTCCGGCGGTATGGTGAAAAGTTTTCAATTGAAGAATTATCGGGAAGCACTTGCCAAGGATTCCGGCAAGAAAGAGCTTCTTCGGCCAAAGAGTGGCGACAATTTTCCCCTGAATTTTTCCTGGGGGATTGAACCGGGCAGCATCCTTCCGGTGGTGTATGAAGCTGCCCCGATCAAGGAAGAGACCGGCGGCGGTGCAACGTTGACTCTGCGGGGCAAGTTGCCTTCGGGTCTTGAGGTCGTTCGCACCATGCGGTTTTTTGACCAGCAATATCTGCTGGAATTGACAGTTGATGTTGTCAATACCACTTCCATGCCCCTGCAGGGAGCGCCATATCTGACTTTGGACAACCGGCCTTTCGCCAATGACAACGCGATGGTTTTTGTGGGTCCGGCCGTGTTGCACGATGGAGTGCTGGAGGAAATCAAGACAGACGACCTGAAAAAGGGAAGCAAAAGCTTCACCGGCAAGATCGGGTGGGCGGCCTACGAGGATAATTATTTTCTTTGCGGGATCGTGCCGCAGACCGGGGAACAGCACACGGCTCATTTCTCCGTTCAGGATGAGAACAGGGTAACCACCGTGTTGGCCGGGGCCAGCGATGTCATTCAGCCTGGTCAGCGTCAGCAGTACACCTACTCGGTGTACTTCGGGCCGAAGACCATGGATGCGCTCAAGTCTGTGGGGCACGAACTGGAGCGCAGCATCAATTTCGGCTGGTTTGACGTGATGGCCAAGCCGACTCTGTATCTTCTCAATTTTCTCCATGGATATGTGGGTAACTACGGATTAGCCATTATTTTGGTGACGATCCTCATCAAGCTTCTTTTCTGGCCGATTTCCCAGAAAGGCATGAAGTCCATGAAGACCATGCAGAAATTGCAGCCGAAAATGGCCAAACTGCGTGAAAAATTCAAGGATGACAAGCAACTGCAGCAGCAGGAGATGATTAAGCTCTATCAGACCTACAAGGTAAATCCGGTGGGCGGCTGTCTGCCCATGGTCATCCAGATCCCGGTGTTTTTTGCGTTGTACAAGGTGTTGCTTCAGACCATCGAGCTGCGGCATGCGCCGTTTATGCTGTGGATTACTGATCTTTCCGCGCCGGACCGATTGTTCATCGGCTTTGATCTGCCATACCTCGGGGGGATTCCGGTGTTGACCCTGCTGATGGGGGCAACCATGTTCCTGCAACAGAAGATGACTCCGGCAACCGGGGACCCCACCCAGCAGAAAATCATGATGTTCATGCCGCTCATCTTTACCTTTATGTTTTTGAATTTTGCTTCAGGGCTTGTCCTGTATTGGTTTGTCAACAACCTGTTGTCCATTGGCCAGCAGTATCTCGTCAATCGGGATGAAACCGCATGAAATGGTTGAACTATTAGGAGCGCGGCTGGGCTGCTTCCGGCTACATGCAAAGAGATAACGGCGGGCTGCCAAAGAAATACCGCCTGCGATGGAGGAATCACACGATGTCTGCCAAGATGGAATATAAGGGAACGGATGTTGAAGAGGCGATCGGCAATGCCTGCGCGGCTCTTACTGTGGCGCGGGAAGATCTTGATATCCGCATAATCTCCACCGGCTCCACCGGCATTTTCGGGTTGGGAAGAAAAAAAGCGTCGGTGCAGGTCTCTCTTAAGAAAGAAGGGGTCCATGCGCACAAGCAGCCGGCTGCAAATAAAAAAGCAGGGCCGCCAAAGGCCAGGCCTGAGCGCTCTGCATCGGAGAGAAAACCGAGCGCGCCCAAGGTCAGGGCTGAAAAGATTGTTGACCACGATGAGTCTGATGAGGTTGTTGGGGATCCTGTCTCGCCGGAAGAGATGGAAATGATCCGGGCGGATGTCGGCAAGATTCTGGAACTCATGAGTTGTCCCTCTGAAATCAGTATTGAACTGGATCAGAACAACAAAGTACATGCCAAAATCACCGGGGAATTTGTCGATATTTTGGTCGGACCGGAGGGGCAAACCCTTGATGGTCTGCAATACGTGGTGCGTAAAATCATTACTCGAAAATTCCCGCAGAAGGTCCTCTTTTCCCTTGATGCCGGAGGGTTTCGGGAGAACCGCATGGGAGAGCTCCAGGAGCGGGCTGTGCGCTTGGCCAAGGAAGTCAAGGAGACCGGCAAAACCAGAACTATTCCCGCCATCAATCCCGCGGAAAGACGTATGGTGCATATGGCTCTGCAAGATGATACCGAGATCAGGAGCCGCAGCGTTGGAGAAGGGTTGTTTAAAAAAGTGCTCATTTATCTCCCGGGGAAAGGACGGCGACGTTCTCCGAGAAAAAAGAAAGTCGGAGAAAAAAGTCCCGAGTAATAGCCGCGGTAAAAAGGCAGTCATAACGTGCAGTGAGCAGTGAAACGGCGAAAAACAGCCGAGTAACAACCGTTGTGATCTTGGTGTGTTGAGGTCTTCGCGTAGTTAGGTTGTCAACAAGAGAAGCTAGCCGGGCCAGCCAGGGCATGGCGTTGTCCGGTATGATCCGGATTTCACGAGGCAAGGAACGTATGGTAATGCCGGATTTCCCGGATTTCAACGAGGCGACCATTGCCGCCATCGCAACGCCGCCCGGTGCCGGAGGCATCGGTATCATCCGGGTGAGTGGCCCCCAGTCCCACGCAATTCTTCAGCAGCTTTTTCAGCCCAAAAAACCCCCGCAGAAATTCATAAGCCACAAGCTCTATTTCGGCACCATTGTCCATCCGGAAACTGGAGCAGTCATTGACGAGGTTCTCGCCGTTTCCATGCGAGCGCCGCAGACCTATACCAGAGAAGATGTGGTGGAGATTCACGGCCATGGCAACTATCTGCTGCTGCAGGAAATCCTTGCCCAGATCGTGACTTTTCCGGCCACCCGCCTTGCAGAGCCAGGGGAATTCACCAAACGTGCCTTTCTCAATGGCCGGATCGATTTGACCCAGGCTGAGGCGGTCGCTGAATTGTTGGGCGCTAAGACAAAAGAAGGTGCCAGCCTTGCGGTGAATCAGCTCCGGGGGGGATTGCACGGAGAGATCTGGAAAATTCGTGACGCACTGGTTGCGGTCCGTGCTATCATGGAAGTGGCCATCGATTTTCCCGATGAAGAGGTGGAGATCTTCGACGCCCAAGAGCTGAAGGTCAGGCTAGAGAGAGAGGCGCAGGAGCCTCTGGCCCTATTGCTGGCCAGGGCGGACGGAGGGAAAATCATCAGGGAAGGGGTCTCTGTGGTCATTCTCGGCAGGCCCAATGTTGGGAAATCCAGTTTACTCAACTGCCTTCTTCGGGAAGAGCGGGCCATAGTCACGGAAATTCCGGGAACTACCAGAGATACCATTGAGGAGTGTCTGGATATCAAAGGGGTGCCGGTACGTATAATCGATACGGCTGGAATCCGCGAAACCGTCGAAGCGGTGGAGGAGTTAGGAATACGCCGCTCCCGGCAAAAACTTGGAGAAGCGGATCTGCTGTTGCTGGTTCTTGACGGCGGGGAAGGGGTGCAGGCTGAAGATTACACCCTTTTTGAAGCGGCTGCCGGCAAAAAGGTGGTGGTGGTGGTCAACAAGATCGACAAGGCACCTTCCCTGGATTTGAGCCAGTATGCTGATGCTTTTTCCGGGGCTCCGGTTGTCGCCATTTCCGCCACAACCGGAGAGGGTATCCGTAATCTGGAGGATGCGGTGTACGAGGCTGCCACCGGCGGGCAAGGGTTGCAGGAGGTTGGGGTTGCCGCGCCGAATGTGCGGCATGCCGCAGCCTTGCAGCGCGCCCTTGCAGCGGTGCACCAGGTTGGGGAAGGGATGGCTGCGAATCTGCCGCCTGATCTCTTGGCGATTGATCTCCAGGCTGCCCTGTCTTTTCTTGGGGATATAATCGGGGAAACAACCACGGACGATGTCCTGGATATGATTTTTGCGGAGTTTTGTCTCGGAAAATAGCTGGCAGTGAAACGGCAGCAGTGAAACGGCAGCAGTGAAACGGCGAAGGAAGAGTCATGGCCTCAGGCAAAAAACACAAAGAGATCGATCTTGACGAACAGATTGAATTCCTGAAAAAAGTAAGTTTTTTCCATGGGTTTGATGACCAGGAACTCAAGCAGTTTCTTCAGGTGAGCAAGTGGCTCAGGGTTCCTTCCAACACGGTGATCATCAAGGAAAACACTACCGAGCGGGCTTTTTACATTCTGGTCAGGGGCGAAGTCCGGGTGGAAAAACAGTTGCCGGAAAAAGCAAAACCCATTCAGCTTACCACCCTTACCACAGGGGATTGCTTTGGGGAAATGGCTCTGGTAACTGAAATAAAGCGGACCGCCGATGTAGTGGCAAGCACGGAATCCTTTATCCTGCGTGTTGAACCCGAGATTGTCAGTACCTCTAGTGTTTTTCTGCAGCTGAAATTTTATAAGCGGTTTTGTGAGCGGCTGGTCACCAGGCTGGATCTGGCCAATAAAAGAGTTGCCGGGTGGGATAGTGAAGAGGCGAAGCCTTCTATTTTGCAGAAGGTTCTTTCCGATGGCGTTCCGCTTGAAGGCGAAGAAAAAGCCAGCCAGCCTCCCATCAAACCTGGGCAGGGCAGGGGGCTGCCTGTGAAGACAGGAAAAACAAGGGCACCTGTCGCTCCTCCCCCCATGCCCGACAAGGATGATCGGCAGACCCCATCCAAACTGTATCAGCGGGTGCATCCGGAAGCTGTTCTGCCCGTAAACCCTGGGGTTGCAGCCGAGTTGAAAGCCATGATGAAAGGTGGCGCCGGTATCGATAACACCCGACGGCTGGCTGATTTGATCACCCTTGATCCTGTGCTGAGTTGTCGGGTGATCCAAACAGCCAATTCGCCATTTTACAGAAGAGCCAACACGGTGGGGACAGTGCCCCTCGCCATGGTCATTGTTGGAGTCAAGCAAATCCAGGAGGTGCTTGTCGATACCATCAGAGCGGCCAGGTCAGCACAGGCTTTCAGTGGTTTTTCCCAGGTATCCAAGGATTTCTGGCAACACGCGGTGGTGGTCGGGAGAATTGCCGAGATGCTGCGGGATGTAATCCGGATAAACACCTCGGCCGATCTGTATTTATGCGGTCTTTTTCATGATCTCGGCATGTTTGTGTTGGACGGAATGTCGCCGAATTTTTATCCGCAGTTTGTGAATCCTTCAGAAGAAATGCGGGATATGGTCAGGGCGGAGAAGGAATATATCGGAGTGGATCATGGGCAGGCCGGTGTATGGCTTGGCGAAGGTGTCGGCTTGCCGCAACCGTATCTGGATGTAATGCGTTTTCATCATCTGCCGGAAAAGGCTACGACCAATCCGGTGCCTGTGGCTTTAGTGAATCTGGCGAATATTTTCGCCTCGATGAAGGGCGCCTGTTTGGGGCAGCCTCGAGTGACTGCGCAGGATGCCTCGCGTTCGTTTTCCTGGGCGCTGATCGAGGAACACCACCGTCCCTTTCAGGAGGTCAATGTGCTGCAGTTTGTCAATTCGTTTTCCGCAGAGCTTGATAAAACCTGGGCCAGCATCACCGGCGATATCCCGTTGTAGTGTTGCCGGTATCGTAAAAAATCCGTTTGGCCAAACAAAAAATTGATACGCTACGGCGCCATCAGCTTTTAATCGATGGGGGTGAATTGATCCTTGCTGGCTCCGCAGATGGGGCAGGCCCAGTTTTCCGGAAGATCATCAAAAGAGGTGCCAGGGGCGATGCCTGAGTCCGGATCTCCGTCAGCTGGATCATAGATATACCCACAGACCGAACATTCATAACGTTTCATGGCAGGACTCCTTTTTTATTTTTTCAAACAGGGGGGCAGACTGGTGAAAACTCCCGGGCAAGAGGCTTTATTCCTTATGTATAGGTGTTTTTCGGGGCCAAAGTCAACGAAATTTATCGACAATGGGTGGTGGTGTTTGTTGCGAAGCGTGTTTTCTCAGGGAGCAGAAAGAGGTCC
>VMSS01000140.1 GCA_013791995.1 Desulfurivibrio sp.
AAAACTCGCAAAGAATAGTGCTATTAAGATAGAGAGTCAAGAGGAAAGACACATGAACAGAGACAATCAATCCACGCGCTACTAGCCACATAACATGCTGATATCATGGTGCAATCCCAACAAACACAGACCTGTTCTGGTTTTATCTTGCTCCACAACCTTTTTTATGTAAGAATTTAACTAAAGCTTGATCCCCTATTGAAGGCAAACTCTGTCAACAGTTGAGCGCACACCATGACGGTAAAAAAACCGACACAAGAGGCGACCGATCCCTCCAAGGCCCAAAATCGACGTAAAGTCCTGGTCGCAGAAGATAACCCCGTGGTGCGCAAGGGCCTGAATAATTTTCTGGTAAAATGGGGCTACGAACCCATCGAGGCAGATAATGGCGATACGGCCTGGAACACCCTTGAAACCGACCCCACCATAACCCTCGCCATTCTGGACTGGAACATCCCGGGCCTCAGCGGCATGCAGGTCTGCCAGCGCATCCGCATGCGCACGGATGGCCCATATGTATACACAGTCATCTTCAGTGCTCGCAGTTCCATTGAAGAACAAGTCCTTGCCCTGGAAGGCGGCGCAGACGACTATCTGGTCAAGCCAGCCAAGCCCTCGCTGCTTCGGGCAAGGCTCGGGGTCGGCGTACGAATTCTTGAAATATTGTCCGGCCCCGCCAAATAAGCAGAGCAAACCATCCCCGCAGCCATGACTCTTTATAAATGTGTGCTTTTTGATTTGGACGGCACACTCGTTGACAGCCTTGCCGATCTGGCGGATTCGATGAATCGTGTCCTGACACGGCAGGGACTTCCATGCCATCCTGTACAGGCCTATCGATATTTTGTCGGGGACGGAATCACCAATCTGGTCCAGCGTGCCCTGCCTGCCGAGGCTCGGCAACCGGACCGTATCGATGATTGTGTTCGGGAAATGCGTAAGGAATATGCTATGCACTGGGCTGACACGACAAAACCCTATCCCGGAATTGCCGAATTGCTCGACGCGCTCACAGCCCGGGGGGTACAGATGGCAATCCTTTCGAACAAACCCGACGCGTTAACCCAGGAGGTCGTCAGGACACTACTGCCCCACTGGAATTTTGACGCGGTTGCAGGAGCCAGGGAAACAATCGCCAGAAAGCCTGACCCTGCAGGGGCGTTCCGCATCGCCAGGCTACTGCATCTTGAGCCGGCGGACTTTCTCTATGTGGGCGACACCAACACCGACATGCAAACAGCACGGGCTGCCAGGATGTTTGCCATTGGCGTGCTCTGGGGTTTTCGCACTGCGGACGAACTACAAAAAAACGGTGCCCAAACCTTGCTTGGTGCACCGTTGGATCTCTGTTCATTACTGGACCAAAAGTAACAACAGGGACAAACAGCAACCGGACGCCAAACAAGCGCATCGGTTGCAAACAAACTGATTTTCCCGGACGCCTGCTAGGATCTGAGCCGCTCCGCTTCTTTTGTCTTTCGTATCTCGCAGGCGATCTGAAACGCTTTTTCTTTCCCGTTTTTATTCACGGAAACGGAAGTCTTTCCCTGCTTGCCGACGCGATTCACCCAGCTCACTTCGTATCGATTCAGCTTTTCATTAAAGCGAACGCCTACAACACCGGTAGTGGTGTTGCTCACCGTGACAAGATGCTTGTCTGTTCTGACTTTTCCTATCTTTTTTTCCGTGGTATCCCGCCAGGTGAGAGCTGCGAGCAGACTAGAGTAGCGTCCGCCGCATTTCCCATCGGAAAAAAATTTGGAATGCGTTGTCCCCTGAAAACGAACCCTTACATACCAGCCGTGTGTCCGCTTATCTTCCTGATCGATCCGCGCAACGTCCTTGTGTTTCTCAAGTATTACTTTTTTTGCCATAACCACTCACCTCGCACAGGTTCAAAACTACTGAAATTGCCATGCCCAACAGTTTTATTGGCAACACGGCCCCCCCTGCGCCAAACATCATTTTATCCACACATGCATTGATTAAGAACGAAGAAACAACGGGATTCCTCAATGACGTTTCCATCTATATCCAATTGAACGTCTTTTTGCAAGTCGAAGAAGATGACTCTTGTTCTCAGTAACTGCCAAAAAAATAATACTACAAGATAACACCCCAACGTACGTATATATACCCATATACAATCTTTACCACAACCTCCTTTTTCCAAACACCAGAATTCCGGAAAGCGTACTGCTGTTCCCTTCTCTTTCCGCACAAGAACTGTTATATACAAGCTCTTAGTAAACATCCCCATGCAATCAGCCAGCACACCACCCCCCCGGGAGTGGTGCCGAACAATAACTTACTTGCCGGAGCCTTGCCCCCTCTCCTCCGGCCCTTCGACAACAAGGTCGGCCCATGACACGCACTGCAGACAAATTTCTTGCACTCATTGAGATCATCAGCCGCCTTCGCGCACCTGACGGATGCCCCTGGGATAAAAAACAAACCCCTCAGACCTTCAAGCAATATCTTGTCGAGGAAACCCACGAACTCATTGAGGCTATCAACGACAATAACCCCGGCCATATCTGCGAAGAACTTGGAGACCTCCTTTTTCAGGTTGTTTTCCTCAACAACCTCTACCAGGAAAAAAACCTCTTCACCCTCGATGATGTCATAGACTCTATTTCTACGAAAATGATTCGCCGCCATCCCCATGTTTTTGCCAGTGAATCCATTGACTCGGAGCAGGAACTCCGCCAACAGTGGCAAGCGATAAAAAACCAGGAAAACGAACGGAAAGGGCAGCCCCGCCATCCTCTCGAAACCATACCCAAAAGCCTCCCGGCTCTAAGCAGGGCGCAACGCGTCGCAGACCGGGTCGCCCGGGAGGGCTTCGATTGGCCTGATCTCTCCGGCGCCGTCGGTAAACTTGCGGAAGAATTCCAAGAGCTGCAGGATGCATTTGCCCATGGATCTCGCGAACAAATTAAGGAAGAGTTGGGGGATCTCCTTTTTGCCGTAACAGTTGTGGCGAGAAAGGCGGATATCGATGGGGAAGACGCACTGCATGATGCAACGCGCAAGTTCTCGACCCGCTTTCTTGCGCTTGAAAAAATTGTGGCCGACCAAAACAAACAAATTGCAGACCTTGATTCCGAGACCCTCTTGGCGACCTGGCAACAAACCAAAACCAAACCACCACCATCTCCAGAAAATAATTGACAAACAATCGGTTAATTGCTATCAATCGCGATTGTTTTTTTAGTATTTTTTTCCCACATACCTCTTTGCTCTTCGCATGAAACGCAAAAAGCAAGGGCCAAACGACCACAAGGAGGAATCAATGCGCAGGTACGAGACAATTGTTATTGTCAAACCGGGGGCTGGAGAAGCCGAGTTCTCTTCGGTTTCCGAAAAAGTAACCGGAACAATCGAAAAATTCGGCGGACTCATCGTAAGCAACGACAAATGGGGCCTGAAGAAATTGGCTTATCCCATCAAGAAAGAAGCCCAGGGCGACTTTCTGTATGTTGAATATGCCGGCCTTCCCGATGGCGTCAAAGAAATGGAGCGTCTTCTCCGGATTGACGACCGTGTCCTGAAGTTCATGACGGTAAAAACCCAGAATGTCTTCACCCCTGATGCCCCTAAGCCAGAAGGTCTTGCTGAAGAGCCGGAAACCGCCACAGCAGACGCAGAAGAAGCCTCTGAATAGTTTTTCCGCGACTCGCGATTAAACTTTAAGATATATCGAACCAGAAAAGAGGGAAGTAAAAATGGTTATCAAGAAAAAGAAGATTTTCAACCGTCGGAAGGTCTGTCGTTTTTGCACGGACAAAAGCCTGATGATTGACTATAAGGATGTCAAGACCCTTCGCAATTTTGTGACGGAACGCGGCAAGATTATACCTCGTCGTATCTATGGCAACTGCGCTCATCACCAGAGGCAGCTCACCGAGGCAATCAAGCGCGCACGCCAGATTGCACTGTTGCCTTATGCCGGCCAGACTCAGCAGTAGAATCAGAAAGTAACAGGGAATCGTGTTTTTACGCACAGGAGCTGGAAAACAGACAGAGATAATCGGGGCTATCGCCATCACGACACTCGTTTTCACGGTACCGGCAGTTTTTGTCGGCCTTGAGTGGCTCCATTGCCTGATGCCTTTACCTGCCTATTACTTCCTGAGCGTGTACGGTCAGAAACAGGGCTCGATCCTTATTGCCTGGGCCCTTGGTATTGCAGTCGGCATAACTTTCTGGGCCGGAACCCTGCCGAGCCTGTTTTTTTCTTTGGCCCTCCTGCCCGTTGGCTATATTCTTGCCAAGGCAGACAGTAAAAACGAGTCGACACAATCGTCCGGGATAAAATGCATTACCTATCTCGTTCTTGTCTGGCTCGTTACAGGGGGGCTGATTGGCATGGCCACCCAAAGTAATCCCTATCTTGACCTTCGTCACAGTCTTGATAAGGGGCTGGAGGCCACCTTTGTTATGTACCGGGATTCAGGCCGCTTCCCGGCTGAAGACCTTGAACACATCAAGTCCTTCATTGTACAGCTCAGGAAATATGTTGCACAGCTTTTCCCGGCCTTGCTGTTTATCTCAATCATTTGCACTGTCTGGTTGAACACCGTTGTCGGTCAATGGTTGTTGAAGAAAAGAGACCCCTCCCGAACACACCGGGAAGATTTTAATAACTGGCGGCTTCCGGAATTACTGGTTTGGCCGATAATATTGTCTGGGATCGCCTTTGTTGTGCCCGATGAAACGCTCAACGTCATTGGCATGAATGTGGGGTTGGTACTTCTGGTTCTGTATTTCTCCCAGGGGTTGGCTGTTGTTTCGAGCATGATGCGGAAATGGTCGTTGCCGCTGGCGATCAAGGCGATAACATACACACTCCTGTTCTTACAGGTTTACGGCATCGCCTTTGTCGCAGCACTTGGCCTGGCTGATGTTTGGGCAGATTTCAGAAAGCAGCGACTTGAAAACGATGTGGATGACACCTCGGTGTCTTAAAAAAACACAATGAAACTGAAGTGCTTAAACAAACTTCATTTTTCAGAAATAATGAATCCCGGCAAAACCTGGATTCAACCGGAGGTACAACATGGAACTCATATTAAAAGAAACCATTGACACACTTGGCGAGGAAGGCGATGTTGTTAAGGTGAAGAACGGCTACGGCCGCAATTTCCTGATCCCTCGCCGTCTTGCCGTGCTTGCCAACAAATCAAACCTTACCGTTCTGGAAAAGGAAAAGGCAGCCATTGTTGCAAGAAAGCAAAACCAGCGCGAAGAAGCGGAAGCCCTGGCCAAAAAAGTGGCAGGAGCCACGGTGGTCATTACACACCGCTCCGGAGAAGACAACAAACTCTTTGGCTCCGTCACCGCTGCTGACATTGCTGAAAAGCTTGCCACGCTGGGCATTGAACTCGACAAGAAAAAGATCGTTCTTGCCGAGCCCATCAAGACTTTGGGCGTCACCATGGTGCCGGTAAAAATCGGTTACCAGATTTCCGCAGAAATTACTGTGGAAATCGTACCCCTGGCCGCTGAATAATTGCAAGTCCGTCAGCAGAAGGCAGGTTTGCACCATAACGTATACATCGTTGGGTACAGCACTGCAGTGGTCTTGGAATAACGCAGGATAAACGAATGGGGGCAGACTTCTGCCCCCCTCCATTACAGCCAACGATACTCCATGGAATCCGGACCAGGCCCCTCCAGCACCCACCGTCTGCCCCCGCAGAATCTTGAAGCCGAACAATGCGTTCTCGGCTCAATCATGCTGCAACAAGGCACCATGCCCAGGGCAGCGGAGCTTCTTACCGAAGAAGACTTTTACCGCGATGCTCATAAACACATTTTCATCGCCATGATCACCCTGTTTGACCGCGGCGAACCCCTTGACCTTATCACCGTTTCCAACCTGCTGAAAGACAACAACAAACTTGATGCGATTGGCGGCCCCAGCTACCTCGCCACCCTCACCGACATTGTGCCTGTTGCCGCCAATATTGCCTATTACGCCAAAATAGTGCGTGAAAAAGCCATCCTTCGCAGGCTGATCCTGACCGGTACAGAGATTGCCAGCCGTTGCTACGAGGAACAGGACGACATCGATGGCCTCCTTGATGACGTGGAGCAGACCGTCTTTGAAATTTCCCGGGCCAAGAGCGGCCAGTCCTACCACCCGCTTAAGACCGTCATCTCAAGCACCTTCAAATACATCGAACAGCTCTACGAACGCAAAGAACACATCACCGGCGTTCCCACCGAATATCACGATTTCGACAAGATGACCGCAGGATTGCAACGCTCGGACCTCATCATCCTGGCCGGTCGTCCCAGCATGGGCAAAACCGCCCTGGCCGTTAACATGGTCCAGAACGCCGCCCTGCTCCACAAAGTTCCTGTCGCGATTTTCAGCCTGGAGATGTCCAAGGAGCAGCTCGGCATGCGGATGCTCTGTTCCATCAGCCGGGTCGATGCCCAACGGTTACGCACCGGCTTTCTTAAGGAACAGGATTGGCCCAAGCTTACCCGGTCCGTGGGCATGCTTTCCGAAGCCCCCATCTACATCGACGACACTCCGGCTATCACCGTATTGGAGATGCGGGCCAAGGCCCGGCGGTTGAAAACCGAACACAACATCGGTATGGTCGTTGTTGACTACCTGCAGTTGATGCGGGGCAGATCAAACGCCCAGTCCCGCGAACAGGAAATCAGTGAAATTTCCCGCTCCCTCAAGGCCATGGCCAAGGAACTCAGCATTCCGGTCATTGCGCTTTCCCAGTTGAACCGCAGCCTAGAAAGCCGGCCCAACAAAAGGCCACAACTTTCTGACCTGCGCGAATCAGGCGCCATTGAGCAGGATGCCGACCTTATCATCTTTATCTATCGGGATGAGGTGTATAACAAGGCGGAAGACAACCCTAAAAAAGGTATTGCCGAGATCATCATCGGCAAGCAGCGTAATGGCCCAACCGGCACAGTGGAATTGGCCTTTCTTGACCGTTTCACCACTTTTGAAAATCTTGCCCACCATAATTTCCCGCCAAATGATTAAAAAATAATTGGGAAAAAAGTGCTGCCCGCTGAAAAAAAAAATCAGGGTTCAGCGCTTTTAACTCAGTGCTAAAAACCGGATCCGCACATATGAAATACGATTTTAAAGCCATTGAAGATAAGTGGCGCGCCCATTGGCTTGAGAACTCCACCTACACCGCAAGCGAAGATCCCACCCGTCCCAAATACTATCTTTTGGAGATGTTTCCCTATCCTTCCGGTCGTATCCACATGGGCCATGTCCGCAATTACACCATCGGCGACGTGGTGGCCCGCTACAAGCGAATGAAGGGCTTCAACGTCCTCCACCCCATGGGTTGGGACGCCTTTGGCCTGCCCGCAGAAAATGCGGCGATCAAGCACGACACCCATCCGGCCAAATGGACCTACGAAAACATCGAATACATGAAGATACAGTTGCAGCGCATGGGGTTCAGTTACGACTGGGACCGCGAGCTCGCCACCTGCAACGACAAATACTACCGCTGGGAACAGCTTCTGTTTATCAAGATGTACGAAAAGGGGCTGGTCTACCAGAAAGTGACCACGGTCAACTGGTGCGAAACCTGCCAGACAGTGCTTGCCAACGAGCAGGTTATCGACGGTGCCTGCTGGCGTTGCGACAATGCCGTGCTGCCCCGGGAGATGAACGGCTGGTTTTTCAAGATCACCGACTACGCAGAGGAGCTGCTTGCCGGTTGCGACACCCTCACGGGCTGGCCCGAAAAAGTGCTCACCATGCAGCGCAACTGGATCGGCAAGAGCGTGGGCGCCGAGGTGCGTTTCGCAATCGAGAACTCCGACAAAGCCCTGACCATCTTCACCACCCGCCCGGATACGATCTTCGGCGCGACCTTCATGTCCATCGCCCCGGAACATCCCATGGCTTTAGAGTTGAGCTGTGGCACCGTCCAGGAAGACGCGGTCAAGAGCTTTGTTGATCGGATCAAGATCGAAAAGCAACGACAAAGACCGGAAGACGAAATTGAAAAAGAGGGGGTCTTTACCGGAGGATACTGC
>VMSS01000244.1 GCA_013791995.1 Desulfurivibrio sp.
CCACAAAGACTGAATCATTTCCAGGAGAAACCAAAAAACCCTTGACGCAATAAAGCAGATAAGTCAAATATGCATTTAACTTATCTGCTGGTCAATAATTGACTTTTCACTGAAACACTATTACCCATCAACACCACACAGTCCCACACTGTTAATCCGGGAACCCAGTTGCTCCCCTATCCTTAAGACTAATGACCATGAAAAAACGCATCTTATTCTCCATCTTCGGCCTGGTGCTGGTGCTCGGCCTCCTTGCCACCATCAAAGGCTTGCAGATATCCACGATGATGGGCAAAAAAAGCAGCTTCAGCCCGCCGCCGGAAACGATAACTGCAGCCCAAGCCCGCCATGAGTCCTGGGAGGCCACCCTGCCCGCGGTGGGTTCCCTTGAAGCAGTGCAAGGAGTCACCGTTGCTGCGGAACTGCCGGGCAAAGTGACACGAATTGATTTTACCCCTGGTGCCTGGATACAGGAGGGAGACCTCATTCTCCAGCAGGACATTTCTTCGGAAGAGGCGCAGCTCCATGCGGCTGAAGCCTCCGCCGCTTTAACCAAGATAAACTTCGAAAGACTTCGCCTACTCATTGAAACGAACGCCGTTTCCCGGGCGGCCTATGATGATGGAGAGGCGCAATACAAGCAGGCGGTTGCCCAAGCGAATACAATCCGGGCGACCATAGCTAAAAAAACAATTCGAGCCCCATTTTCCGGTCGTCTCGGCATTCGCCTGGTCAACCTCGGCCAGATTCTCGACGAAGGCGCACCCATTGTTTCCCTCCAGGCCCTGGACCCTATTTTCATCAATTTCATGCTGCCCCAACAGGACTTGGCCCGAATCAAGCCGGGCCTTCCGGTGCGGATAACCACCGATGCCATGCCGGGCAAGACTGTTACCGGCAAGGTCACTGCCATCAATCCGCAGGCCGACACCGACACCCGCAACGTCCGAGTACAGGCCACTGCCACCAACAAGGAAGAGCGGTTGCATCCCGGCATGTTCGCCACGGTGTCCGTGGTCCTCCCCGCCCAAAGCAAGGTGCTGGTCATCCCTGCCACCGCCGTGCTGTACGCCCCCTACGGTGATTCGGTCTTTGTGGTTGAAGAACAGAAAAACAAAAAAACAGGCGAGGCCGGACTGGTGATACGCCAACAGTTTGTCCGCCTCGGAGAAAAGCGTGGCGATTTTGTCGCTATATCCTCGGGTCTTGATGCGGGGACTACAGTGGCCAGCTCCGGAGTATTCAAGCTGCGCAACGGCCAAGGGGTCGTGGTGGACAACGCCCTGAGCCCGGAATTCAGCTTGAATCCCAAGCCAAACAACAGTTAAGCCACTCACGTCGAGACCCATGAAATTCACCGACCTTTTCATCCGCCGTCCCGTCCTCGCTCTGGTGATCAGCCTGCTCATCATCATTGCCGGATTGCAGGCCATGCGCAGCCTGAATGTTCGCCAATTCCCCAAAAGCGAAAATTCGGCGGTTACCGTTACCACCGTTTATGTCGGAGCCAATGCCGAGTTGGTGCGGGGGTTTATTACCACTCCGCTGGAACGGGCCATTGCTGCGGCGGACGGCATTGATTACCTGGAATCCCAAAGCGCCCAAGGCGTCTCCACCATTACCGTCCGGTTGAAAATCAACTATGACGCCACCAAGGCCCTGGCCGAGATCGGCTCCAAGGTCGATCAGGTCCGCCGGGATCTGCCGCCCGAAGCCGAGGTGCCGGTAATCAACATCGAATCGGCGGACTCCAGGTTTGCCGCAGCCTATCTCAGTTTCACCTCCGATGTTCTGACCCAGAACGAAATCACCGATTACCTGACCCGGATCGTACAGCCGCGCCTTTCCGCCATCGAAGGCGTACAGCGCGCCGATGTGCTCGGCGCCCGCACCTTTGCCATGCGGATCTGGCTTAAGCCCGAGCGCATGGCCGCCTACAACGTCAGTCCGGCCCAGGTGCGCACGGCCCTGGCTGCCAACAACTATCTGTCGGCCATCGGCAGCACCAAGGGTTCGCTCATTCAGGTCAACCTCACCGCCAACACCAACTTGCGTTCGGCGGCGGAATTCAAGCGGTTGGTGATCCGTGAACAGGACGGCGCCACTGTCCGTCTGGAAGATATCAGCGAAGTATCGCTCGGCGCGGAAAACTATGACTCGGAAGTACGTTTCTCCGGCCAGACCGCAACCTTCATGGGTATCTGGCCCCTGCCCAACGCCAACTCCCTGGACGTGATCAAACTGGTCCGCTCCGAAATGGTGTCCATCCAAAAGGATCTCCCCACCGGCCTCAAAGGCCGCATCGCCTACGACGCCACTGCCTACATCGATAATGCCATTAACGAGGTAATGAAGACTCTGGGCGATACCCTGCTCATCGTGATGGTGGTCATCTTTCTCTTTCTCGGCTCGTTCCGCTCGGTGCTGATCCCGATTGTGGCCATTCCCCTGTCCCTCATCGGCGGCCTCTTCCTGATGCAGGTCTTCGGTTTTTCCATCAATCTGCTTACCCTGCTCGCCATCGTCCTTTCCGTGGGTCTGGTGGTTGATGACGCCATCGTGGTAGTGGAAAACGTCGAACGCCATCTCCGCGAAGGCAAATCCCCGCTGGATGCCGCCCTGCTCGGAGCCCGCGAACTTGTGGGGCCGATTATCGCCATGACCATCACTTTGGCCGCAGTCTATGCGCCCATCGGCTTCCAAGGCGGCCTCACCGGCTCACTCTTCCGTGAATTCGCCTTTACCCTGGCCGGAGCGGTGACCATCTCCGGAGTGGTGGCCTTGACCCTGTCGCCGATGATGTCGGCCAAACTGCTCAAGCCTGGGATCGAAGAGCATGGCTTTGCGGGAAGAATCGCCCGCGATTTTTCCCGGTTGCGCAACGCCTATGGCCGCTGGCTCGACACCACTCTTGCCGCCAGACCTGCGGTCTACACGATCTGGATCGTCATCGGCCTACTTTGTTTCCCCATGTTCACCATGTCGGCTAAGGAACTCGCCCCCAACGAGGATCAGGGAGTCATCTTCGGCATTGTGGACGCGGCGGCCAACTCCACCCTGGATCAAACCAGCATCTATACAGCCGCCGCCAACAAGATCTTTCTCGATTTCCCGGAAACGGACTTTACCTTCCAGGTCACCCAGCCCACCTCAGGGTTCAGCGGTATGGTCACCAAGCCCTGGGATCAACGTGACCGTTCGGTGTTCGAAATCATGCCCGAGGTTCAGCAGAAACTCCAGGCATTGCCCGGCATCCGGATCTTCCCTGTATTGCGGCCATCGCTCCCCGGCGGCGGACAGTTCCCCGTGGAGTTCATCCTGGCTTCCACAGCGGAAACTCCGCAGATCCTGGAATTTGCCCAAAAGATCCAGATGAAGGCCATGCAGAGCGGGATGTTCGCTTTTCCGCCGATCATCGACGTGAAGATCGATCAACCCCAAGCGGAGTTCGTTATTGATCGCGACAAGGTGGCGGACTTGGGACTCAGCCTGGAACAGGTTGGTGCGGATATCGGCGCCATGGTGGGAGGGAACTTCGTCAACCGCTTCGATATCGCCGGACGCAGTTACAAGGTTATCCCTCAGATTGCCCGCGCCGATCGACTCAATCCTGAACAGCTAAAAAATATCTACATCACCGGGCCAAACGGCCAGATGGTGCCGCTTTCCACTGTGGCCACCATCAATAATTCCACAGTGCCCCGTTCCCTGAACCGCTTCCAGCAGTTGAATGCCGTTAAGATCAGCGGCGTTTCGGTCCGCCCCCTGGACGAGGCCCTGCGCTATCTGGAGACCGAAGCCGCACAGATTCTGCCCAAAGGCTATGTGCTTGATTACACCGGCGAGTCACGTCAGTTGCGCAGCGAGGGCAACAAGTTTCTGCCCGCCTTCGGTCTGGCGGTGATCCTGATTTTTCTGGTTCTGTCCGCGCAGTTCAACAGCTTCCGCGATCCCTTTGTCATCCTGGCCGGTTCGGTTCCCCTGGCCATGTTCGGGGCGCTGATCTTCACCTTTCTCAAAATGCCCGACCCAAACGTCCCATTCTGGACCCATGGCTGGACCACCACCCTTAACATCTATTCCCAGGTGGGACTTGTGACCCTCGTCGGCCTGGTAGCGAAAAACGGCATTCTCATTGTCGAGTTCGCCAACACTCTCCAGGAACAGGGGCTTCCCAAACTGGCCGCCATTCGGGAAGCATCCATGACCCGGTTACGTCCCATTCTGATGACAAGCACCGCCACAGTGGCTGGCCATTTCCCCTTGACCCTGGTCACCGGAGCCGGAGCCGCAGCGAGAAACTCCATCGGTCTCGTGCTGGTGGGTGGCATGGCCATAGGCACTCTGTTCACCCTTTTTGTGCTGCCTTCGATATACATGCTGATCGCCCGGGACCATGGGCGGGACAGCCTGGTTGAGTCCAATCCCAAAGAACAGGAAATCGCCAGCCAATGAATACCTCTGATCTGTGGTCCATTCTGGGCTCCCTGCCGGAAGAAGAGACTCCCCATGTGCTCACCCGGCTTTTTGCCCTGTACGAGGCCCGGCTGGCACAAAACCCCGAAGACCCGGAGGCCTTGGATTTTTTCCACAACCTCGATCTCGTGATTACCCAGACCTGCCAATGCAACAGCAACCGACGATAACCCGCTGCCGTAACCAGGCGGTTTCTTCCGTGGCGAGCGCATCCTTGCTGGTTCTCCTCTGCCTTGTTTCCGCCAGCCCAAGCTCGGCGCAGGACAACAAGGTTGACGCGATGTGCATGGTGCAAGAGCACAATATCCTGCGCAGTGCCGTGAGCGCCCCGGAATTACGCTGGTCCGACGCTCTCGCCCGACGAGCAACAGCCTGGGCCGACAAACTTAAAAAAGCAGGCTGTGACATGCAACACAGCCGTGGCAAGCTTGGCGAAAATCTCTATTGGGCCAGCCCCCTGAAAACAACCAACAAGAGTAAGGGCAGCACCACTTGGAAGTCGCGCCTGACCCTGCAACCCATCAAGGAAAAAGACGTGGTCGCCAGCTGGGCCACTGAAAAGCCGTGGTACTCCCATCTCACCAACACCTGCAACGCGCCTCCGGGAAAAAGCTGCGGCCATTACACCCAGATCGTTTGGCAGAACACCAAGGAAGTCGGCTGCGCCAAAGCCGTGTGCGACGACAACTCACAGGTCTGGGTCTGCAACTATGGGCCAGCCGGGAATGTGGTCGGTCAAAAACCTTACTGACCGCACCACCTCCTTGCCGGACAACCGCAATCTTGCCGCATCTTCGTGAACCCCTCGACAGGAATCTCCAATCCCGCTATGATGAACCAATATAATTCAACCGGGAGATGAGGCCGTCCATGGACCAGCAGTTTGAAGCACTGCACACCATCGCCACCAGAGCCACCGCCTTTCTGGTAGACTACAGCTTTCAGGTGGTCGGGGCCATCATCATCCTCATTGGCGGCTTCCTGCTTGGCAGTTGGGTCTCCACCGCCGTGACCAAGCTCTGTGAAAAGCGGGGGGTCGATGTCACCCTGGGACATTTTCTCTCTTCCCTGGCCAAGATCGTGGTCATCACTTTTGCGGTGATCATTGCCCTCAGCAAGTTCGGAATCACCATTGCCCCATTCATCGCCGCCATCGGCGCTGCAGCCTTCGGAGCCACCTACGCCCTCCAAGGGCCGCTCTCCAACTACGGGGCCGGACTGGCCATCATCCTAGGCCGCACCTTTCTCGTAGGCGACACGATCACGGTGGCCGGAGTCTTCGGGGTGGTGAATGCGATTACCCTGGCCCACACCACCCTGCTC
The DNA here is from genome assembly GCA_013791995.1 of Desulfurivibrio sp. Lineage (GTDB taxonomy): Bacteria > Desulfobacterota > Desulfobulbia > Desulfobulbales > Desulfurivibrionaceae > Thiovibrio. The sequence goes on from VMSS01000244.1 coordinate 5,800, forward strand.
ACCGAGGATGGGGTCAGGATCACCGTGCCCAACAAGCATATTGTCGGAGAGATCCTCCATAATTCCGGGGAATTCCGCATTGTGGAAAGCTCGGTGGGCATCAGCTACACTGCTGACCCCGCCAAAGCCATCGGGGTAATCACCCAGGCCCTTGCCATCTTTCCCCAACTCCAAAACGGACCTGCGCCGCAGATCGGCATCGAAAATTTCCAGGATTCCTCGGTGGCCATCGGCTATCGCTACTGGGCGCCCACCCAGCGATACATCGAAACCATGCACGGGGTGAACCTCGCGGTGTATCAAGCGCTTGGCCAAGCCGGGATCAGTATCCCCTTCCCGCAACGGGTGATTACCATGATGAAGGACCAGAACCCTTCATGAGACTAACCCCCCCGCGCGACACCGACACCTTGCTCAAACTGGCGACCTATGCTTCCACCGCCACGGCATTTGTGCTCATCGGTGTCAAAGGTGCGGCTTGGCTCATGACCGGGTCCTTGAGCGTCATGGCCTCCCTGGTTGACTCGCTTATGGACGCGGCCGCCTCGCTGATCAATCTGCTGGCGGTGCGGTATTCACTGAAATCCCCGGACGAGGACCACCAGTTCGGCCACGGAAAAGCGGAATCCCTGGCCGGCCTCGGCCAAGCCTGCTTTATTGCCGGCTCGGCAATCTTTCTGCTCATCCATGCGGCCGAACGGTTGAACCACCCGCAACCCCTGCAAGAAATCAATATCGGTCTGTGGGTCATGGCCTTTGCCATGGCTGCCACCCTGGCGCTTCTGGCCTTTCAGGGCTATGTCATCAAGCGAACCAATTCTTCCGCCATCCGCGCCGATGCTCTGCACTATAAAACCGACCTGCTCACCAACGCGGCCGGCATCGCCGCCCTCTATTTTGCCGCTGCGGGCTGGCCCATACTTGACACACTCGGCGCCTTCGTCATTGCCTGCTATATCCTATACAGCGCCTGGCAAATCGGCCGGGAAGCCATGCAGGTTCTCATGGACCGGGAACTTCCCGAGGAAACCCGCCAGCGCATCTGCGATATTGCCCTGGCCCATGCGACCGTGCTCGGTCTCCACGATTTGCGAACCCGGCAATCCGGGCAGACCATGCTTATTCAGCTCCATCTTGACCTTGACCAGAACTTGCCCCTTTCCGAAGCCCACCGGGTTACAAAAGAGGTGGAGCGCGCCATCATGGACTCCTTTCCCCAAGCCGATCTCATCATTCACCAGGACCCCCGCAATCCGACAGGATACAGCCGTAATCCCGATGAATGCCGGGACCTTCCCGAAATTCGTCCAAGTTGATCTTTCGTTCCAATACCCCCAGACAAGCAGCCATTCTTTGCCGTTGACCTTGACACAAACGCAGGGTACAAGGAGGAAATTCTCACGCTCTACCACTCTCAATGGTGATTATTTTGAATAAATGTATGCGAATTGTGTTTGTCTATGGCCTGATCATTTCCTCGATTTTCACCTTCTGGTACGTAGTCGGCCAGCCGCGCCCGATCCCGGAACCTGAAGTGGCTCCCGGCCACACCCTGCAATGCGTGTCCTACGCACCCTTTGAAAAAGACCAGTCCCCTTTTGATTTTGCCAAAGGCATGACCATCTCCAATGCCCGGATAGATGCAGACCTGGCTATTTTGTCCCGCAGTTTTTCCTGCATCCGCACCTATTCGGTCGCTGGGCTTGAAGCCCTGCCGGAGTATGCCGAGAAATACGGAATGAAGGTGCTCCTGGGCGCCTGGGTAACGTCGGACCCAAAAATCACCGAACAGGAACTGCAAAAGGTTGTTGCGCTTGCCAAACAGCACCCGGAAAGCGTCCGGGCGGTGGTGGTCGGCAACGAAGCGCTGCTCCGCAGGGAAGTTACCGGACAACAGCTCGCCGGCTATATCAACCAGGTCAAGGCTGCCCTGCCCGGGGTGCCGGTTACCTACGCCGATGTCTGGGAATTCTGGCTCAAACACCCGGAGGTGGGTGAGGTCACTGATTTTGTCATGATCCACATCCTGCCGTACTGGGAGGATGACCCGGTTGCAATCACCGCGGCCATGGCGCACGTGAAAAAGATCAGGGAAGAAATCGGGGAGAAAATTCCCGGCAAGGAGATCGTCATCGGAGAAACCGGCTGGCCCTCCGAGGGACGCATGCGGGAAGGGGCGCTACCCAGCCTGGAAAACCAGGCCCGTTTCATCCGCGGTTTCGTTGCCCTGGCCGAGCAGGAGCACTGGCAATATAATCTTATCGAGGCCTTTGACCAGCCTTGGAAACGCAGCAAGGAAGGGGCGGTGGGCGGCTACTGGGGGTTGTACAGTTCCGACCGGACCGACAAACATATTCTTTCCGGGCCGGTTTCGAATTTTCCCAACTGGCTGAGCCTGTTTGCGCAATCCGTAGCCATTGCCTTGGCAAGCCTGATTCCCTTGTGTATCGGGCGGCACCATCCCGAGATGTCCGCAAGGCGCTGGTTGAAATTTTCAACAACCGCAACCGGCGGCGCAATCCTTATCGTGCTGCAAGGACATCAGTTTGCAATCATTTCCACCAATACCGTTGAATACATATGGGCTTTCATCGTCCTCTCGCTTGCAGCCGGGGTTTACCTGCTGGCGCTGAAAGCCGTCGCGTCAAAAACCACGCCCATGCATCTGAGTCTGGATACTGCCATGGATTTCCTTCGAGGCAAGTCCCGTCTCTGCCCCGAAGCCGTGAATGGCACCCTGCGACTGGGAGTGATAACCTGCGCCCTGATCGGTGTACTTGGCCTGGTCCTTGATGCCCGGTACCGAAGTTTCAATAATTTCGGTTTTGCCATTCCCGCTCTTGCTTATCTTTGGTTTTTCCAAAGACAAGGACTCCCCAATGCCCAGGGCATGCTCGAACGACTCAGCGCCCTGTTGTTGACCTCCGGGGCCGTGGCAATCATGATTAATGAAACTCCGCTGAACTGGCAGGCCGATATCTGGGTGATTATCTGCCTGCTGCTGGCCTACCCTCTCTGGCGGGAAAGCAGAGGTGTTTCGCTGCGCCCCCTGCTGCCTTTTGCATTTCTGGTGCTTGTTGCCTTTGGTGTTTTTACCGCTCTGCGCAATGGCATTTTTATTTCGGAAAGGCTGGTGGAGGTATGCGCTGACACGCCGGACACGGCCATCTGCCTGGTCCGCGCAATGATAGGCCGGTTGATGTACAATCAGATTTTTGCCTGGACGAGCTTGATTCTTGCTGCGCTCGCGGTCTGGCGCAACTCGGTATGGCTGTGCTCCCTGGCTCTGGTAGCAAGCCTGGCCGGACTGTGCTTCTACAATGTCAATCTGGCGGCCATTGCCTTTGTTTTGGCCGGACTCACCTTAGTCCACAAAAAGCGCACCGAGACAATTTCCGCATGACCTCCGTACCGGCAGGGGCCTGGCCATACTATCCGCCAGGCCCCTGCCGGGCACAACACAACGTTTACACGAATTTCATGGCTGCACCGATGTGCGGGCGCTGGCCTGAATGACATAATCGGACAATTGCTGAAATTGGGCTCCGGTCAGGGACACCTTGTTTTTTTTCTTTGCCAGAATGGTCTGCCATTGAGCAACAGATCTTTCTTGCGGCCAAAAATGCCGGTGGCACGCTCCGCATTCACGCAGGAAATATCCCCGCCCTTTTTCCTGACCTTCAATGGCGACAGCGGTCTGCCGTGTCGCTGTGGACTGCGGCTGAACCCCCGACTCAGACCCGAGCGAACACCCGGACAACAGGCCGGAACCGACAACACACAGCAGAGCTAAACTCCAAAACGTTCTACGACGCTCCATGTCCTCCTCCTAAAACTGCCAGCCAACGCCGAAATTAATGGCATTGTCCGGATCAGTGGCACCATCTGCTTCCAGCACTTGATAGTCAGCCTTCAGCACCAGATTGGGCACCGGGTAAAAGGCCAGGCCGAAGGTCCAGTCGTAGCGGTCCTTGCCTGTGGCAGCCGTGACCCCGGCCGGCATTTTGTGCTGGGTGTTGTACTCATCGTAACGAACAAAGGCCACCAGGTCGGAATTGGCCAGTTTTCCGCTTTTCCAGGACGCGGGCATAATATGGTACCCGGCCTCAACAAAATAACCGTACATTTCCTCAGCCACCTTGTTGGCGCTCAGATTTTCAGCCCCGTCGATCTCCTCGAAAGCGACCACGCCCCTTACATCCAGATCACCGAATTTTGCCGAAAAATCTCCCGAGTAGATGGTGATATCGCCATTTTTACCCGAATCAGCTCCTTTGGGACGGTTGTTGATTCCGCCGTGATACAAGGACGCTCCGAGTCGCAGATTCTGGCCCCAGGTGGTGGTGGAATCCATGAAGGGGTAATAGTCGAACCGAAAGGTGAGCGCCAGATCGTTCAGGCTGGGCTCATCCTTAATGCGGCCGTTGCGAATACCGTCGCTGCTGAATTTTGACCCGTCAAGACCGCCTACCACATACGCCTCGTAGCTTAAATTAGTCGCCAGATTGCCAAAAAGGCCGATGCCGTCCGACGACCAAGTGCTGGGAACCATCAACCGGTCAAAATTCGGTCGTTCGACGCTGTAAAAGGTGGTGGGCTCATGATGTTGGTTGGTGATACCGACCGGCGTAAGAACGCGGCCGAAGCGGACATTGGCCTGATCGGAAAGAAGAAAATCCACATAGGCCTGCTCCAGCATCAAGTACCCGCCTGCCTTGTCACCGGACTGGGTGTCTTCCACAAAGGCATGCTCCAGTTCGATTTCAGATTGAAACTTGATCCAGTCGTTGAATTGGTACCCGACCAAAGCTACCATGCGATGAATATCGAGCTTGTCATTGGATTTACCGTCGGTAGCACCCTCGCTGAAATTGGCATGGATCTCTCCGTATCCGCCGAAAGTGAACGGAGACAACGGGCTTTCCTTCTCCCGCTCCAGGACCGCCTGCTCAATCATGCCCTTCAGTTCCGTTTTGTCTTGATTGCTGCTTAATCCGACTCCTTGCGAAGCAGCATTGGCAGACATCCTGCTTTCCAGACTGACAACCTGTTTGGTCAAGGTCTCGATGCTGCTCTGTCTGCTTTTCAATTCGGACAAAAGCCCCTGCATCTGTCGCTCAAGCTCCTGAATCCTCACCTCCTCGCCTGTGGAGGCCAACACAACCCCAGGCTGCATCGCCACCAGGGCTATGCAGCATCCCAAAACAACACTGTGTATCCTCTTCCTCATTTCTTTTCCTCCGTAAAAGTTCAAGTACCACCATAAAGTTACACATGCCTAACATATGGGCGGCAAAAAAACGCCTGTTGGCGCGTTTCGGCCAAGAGTCAGGCGTTACCAATAAAGTTATTAATGCACAACAATCTCGTCGGTCACTTATACAAGCCAGTTCACCACCGGTCAAGTATTTTTTTTAGGCACCATGAACTTTATTGATTGAGTGCAACCTTCAGCCTTGTCTCCCCCCATTTCTTGCAAAGTGTGCCGAAGCGGTGTAAGAAATATTCGCCTTTCAACGTATGGGAGAGCACAACCAACAACAGTACAACCGACCATGGCAGACACTCAGAGCAAAGAGATTTTACAAGAAGGCCTCACAGCCATGGGCATCTCCCTTGACGGGCAGGCGCAGCAGCGGCTTGTGCGCTACTGCGCCGAACTGGTCCGCTGGAGCGCCAAAATCAATCTGGTTGCCAAAGCGCCCCTTCGCGAAATCTGGGAAACCCATTTCCTCGACTCCCTGACCCTGTTGCGCGTTCTTCCGCCGCCGGAGAGCACGCAGCTGCCGCTTCTGGACATCGGCGCAGGAGCCGGTTTTCCCGGTTTGGCACTCAAGGCGGCCCGGCCGGAACTGCCGCTCATCCTGGTGGAGCCGCGCCAGAAACGGGTTTCCTTTTTGCGGCATGTCATCAGAACCTTGGAGTTGAAAAATATCGAGGTGCTGTGCGGGCGGTTGGAAAAAGATTCCGCCGAAGTTGAGGGACACCCCCTTGCCGTGCCTATCGTCACCAGCCGCGCCTTTACCAATATTGCAGAGTTTCTGCTGCATACCGCGGCAATCAACCCCGCAGGCGGCAAGGTCATCTGCATGAAGGGCCCCCGGGCCGAGCAGGAAATCACGGCCTGGCGAACGGCACAACCGGACAGCCCATACCGGTTGCAAGAAATTATCGAACTGACCCTGCCGTTTTCCGGCAATGTCCGCAACCTTGTCATCTTCCGCAAAGAAGGCGTTTAAGCATTATGTCCACACGCAAAACTCCCGCCATCATGTTCCAGGGCACCTGCTCCAACGCGGGCAAATCCGTGCTCACCGCCGCCTTGTGCCGCATCCTTTTGCAGGATGGGCTGCGGGTCGCCCCGTTCAAGGCCCAGAATATGTCGCTCAATTCTTTTGTCACCAGGGATGGTGGCGAGATGGGGCGGGCGCAAGTAGTGCAGGCCCAGGCTGCCCTCCTTGATCCGGATGTCCGCATGAATCCGGTCCTGCTCAAGCCTTCAAGTGACACGGGCAGCCAGGTCATCCTCCTGGGCAAGCCGGTGGGAAACATGACGGTGAACGACTATCTGGCCTACAAACCCCAGGCTTTTCTCGCGGTGCAGGCAGCGTATGATTCCTTGGCCTCCGAATACGAAGTCATGGTGCTTGAGGGCGCGGGCAGCCCGGCCGAAGTGAACCTCAAAGCCCACGACATCGTCAACATGCCCATGGCCCGCTATGCCGAGGCCAAGGTCTTGCTGGTAGGGGATATCGACCGGGGCGGGGTGTTCGCCTCTTTTGTCGGAACCATGGAAATTTTGGACGATTGGGAACGGGAGTTGATAGCCGGATACGTGGTGAACCGCTTTCGTGGACAGAAATCGCTGCTCACCGAAGCGCTCGATTACATGGAAAAAAGGACCAACAAACCGGTGCTGGGCGTGGTGGACTACCTGGCCAACCTGGGGTTGCCCGAGGAAGATTCGGTGAACTTCAAGGCCGGGCTTTTCAGCCCACATCGGCCTGCGGGAGAGCATGTCACCCTGGCACTCATCGACCTGCCGCACATCTCGAACTTCACCGATTTCGAGCCGTTTCTGACCGAACCGGACCTGTTTGTCAAAATCGCCAAAACCCCGGCCGACATTGAAGGCGCTGACGCCATAATCCTGCCTGGCAGCAAAAACGTTATCGGGGATCTCAAATGGCTGTTCAACTCAGGCCTGGCTGCAACTTTAAAAAAATACGGCGAGGAAGGGGGGGAGATCATCGGCATCTGCGGCGGCTTCCAAATGCTGGGCCACAGCATCGATGACCCCTACCATATCGAATCTACCGGTGAAACACTCTCCGGCCTTGGGTTGCTTGACCTTGCCACCGTACTCGAAAAAGACAAAACCCTGATCCGGCAAAGCGGCACCCATCTCGCTTCCGGCTTAGGGGTGCACGGCTATGAGATCCACCACGGCCAGAGCCGGTCAGGCGAGACCTGCAACACGCTCACCTTCAGCAACGGGGAGAGCGGCGGGGTCGGCAACCAGGCTCAGACAATATGGGGCACCTATTTGCACGGCATCTTTGACGCCGATCCCTTCCGGCGCTGGTGCATCGACCGGTTGCGGAAAAGACGCGGGCTTGCCCCGCTCAACCGGGTGCAGGCAGCCTACGACCTGGAACCGGCTTTTGACCGGCTGGCGGAAGCGGTTCGCAGCCAGATCGACATGAACGCGATCTACAGGCTTCTGGGAAAATGATCGGCCTCGAATACCAGATTCTCATTGCCATTCTTCTGGATCAGTTATTCGGCGACCCCCGCTGGCTGCCGCATCCGGTGCGGATCATCGGCGCGACCTGCGCCGGGCTCGAAAAAGTGACCCGAACCCTCTTGCCGCCCTTTGCCGCCGGAATCTGCACCGTCACCCTGATTCTGGGTTTGACTGGCCTCACAACCTGGGGACTGATTGAGGGTGGTGCCCTGATACACCCCTGGCTGGCCGACCTGACCTCCATCATCCTGCTCTACACCACCATTGCCGCCGGCGACCTGGCCGGTCACAGCAGACAGGTGTATGCACCTCTCGCCACAGGCGATCTGACTGAAGCCCGAAAACGGGTGGGGATGATCGTTGGCCGGGACACGGCCAATCTTGACGAAGAAGGGGTGACGAGGGCTGCTGTGGAATCGGTGGCGGAAAGCATGGTGGACGGAGTAACAGCCCCGCTTTTTTTCGCGGTGCTGGGTGGACCCGTGGCTGCCATGCTCTACAAGGCGGTCAATACCATGGACTCCATGTTCGGCTATAAAAACGAACACAATCTTCAATTCGGCTGGGGCGCGGCCCGGCTGGATGATCTGGCCAATTTCATCCCGGCCCGCATCACCGCCCTGATGATTCCGGCCGCAGCGTTCCTGCTGCGCCTTGACCAGAAAACCTCCCTGTTCATCCTCATGAGGGACCGGCTCAAACACGCCAGCCCAAATTCCGGCCATACCGAAGCGGCGGTGGCAGGAGCTCTGGGTGTGCAACTCGGCGGGTCAAACCGTTACTTCGGCAATATCCTGGAAAAACCGACCATAGGCGACGCTACCCGGCCCATCGAACCACGGGACATACTCCGCGCCAACCGACTCATGCAGCTTTCCTCTGCCCTGACCCTCCTGGCGTTTTTCGTCCTGCGCCAGCAAAGCCTTGCCCTGCAGAACTACTTCACCCCGTAATTGCCCAGAGCTTCCAGATATGGCCCGAACAGGTCGTTATAGTCGTTCATTCCCCTCTTCAGAATAATAGGGAAATGGCCGGCGTCGCTGTCATTCACCACCAGATTGGCGCTGTTTGCCAAGGCTTCGAGATCGTACAGCGTACGGAATTCCGGGCCGACCAGAACGTAGAAGATATAACGCCTGCGGGCCATGCCCATTTCCTGTAAATACTTATGGACAGTGGAACTCTCCAACGCTTCCCCTTCAAACCTGCTGTGCAGCACCACCGCCTCAAAATTCATGAATTGCATCTTGTCGATGGCCTCTTCCGCCGACTGGACATAGGTCGGCTGGTAGCCCATCTCGCCGAAAGCCATGGTCACCTGGGTATTTATGTCCTCGTCCCCGATCATGATCAGGGCATGGGGCACGTTTTCAATGGCTTCCTTTTCGTTGTATACTCCGCTGTTCAACCAGCCAAGATCCGGAGGTTTGGGAGCAGCAGGAGGCAGACGCACCGGCTGGGGTCTTTTCTGGACAGCCGCCACAATCCCCGCTGCGGCCTGATCCTCGTTGCCGGTGTGCTCGGCATAGAGCACGTCCTTCAAAGCGCTCGCCCCCTGGCCGGACACGGAGCCGTCAGAGTTCAGCTCAATGGGCTGTTTGCATTTCGGACAGCCAATTTTCAGGGTTCTGCCCACGGACAGCGTGGCAAGAGCAGCCTTGATCTTTTCAAGCTGGGCTTCGCTCAGCATGAGGGACTGTTGGCAATGGGGGCACTGGGCTAGCATATTTTTCTCCGAAAAGTGGTACGTGCCGTAACGAACTGGTCAAGTCCGCAGAGGTTCTTTCCTGGCCGCTTCTAAAAACCCGAGCGCCGCTTCTCTTCCTGTTTCATATCCATGGCCAGACCGGTGATCCCGGTGGTGGACTCGCCCCGAGCGGATTTGATACTGTCCAGCCCACGGTTGACCGCGGTTTTCCGGGTGCAGTAGCTGGCAGCGGTATCCTCGGTGATCAGTCCGTCTTCGTACAATTCAAGGATATGCTGGTCAAAGGTCTGCCAGCCAAGGGCCTTAGCATCGGCGATAATGTCATAAAAGGTCTTGTCTTCGGTTTCTCCGGTCATGATCAGCTCGCGAACCCGCAGACTCATGCCCATGATCTCGAAGGCAGCCACCCGCCCCCCGCCGACCTTGGGCAGAAGCCGCTGACAAACAATCCAGCGGATGGTATCCACCAGTCGGTTTCGCACCTGGGCCTGCTCCTCCTGGTCGAACATGCCCAGAATACGGTTGATGGTCTGGCCCGCGTCCACGGTATGCAGGGTGGAAAGCACAAGATGTCCGGTTTCCGCGGCGGACAAACCTATCTCCATGGTCTCGCGGTCACGCATCTCGCCGACCAGAATTACCTTGGGAGCCTGCCGCAAAGCAGCCCGCAACCCGGAAGCAAAGGAGTCGAAATCGTTACCCAGCTCCCGCTGGTTAAACGTCGCCATCTTGTGCTGATGCACATACTCGATGGGATCTTCCAGGGTGACGATATGCACCGGTTTTTCATCATTGATCTTGTCCAGTAGCGCGGCCAGACTGGTGGACTTACCGGAACCGGTGGCGCCGGTAACGAGAATGATGCCGTTGCGCTCCTCGGCCATACTGTTGAAGAGCTTGGGGAGGTTCAATTGATTGATGGTCGGAATCTTCATCTCCAACTTCCGCAGCACCGTGGAGAGATTGGCTTTCTGCGAGAATACGTTCACCCGAAACCGGGCTTTCTGTCCCAGCCAGTAGGAGAGATCGCAGGAACCGTGCCGGACCAGATCATCAAGCAATCTTTTATTGCCCCCGATAAGGTTGAGGGCAAAGACCTCAGACTGAAATGGGGTAAGCGACTCCACTGGCGGCTCCACCGACACCGGCACCAACTGCCCGGAGGTCTCCACCTGCAGTGGCTTGCCCACCGTGATATTGAGGTCGGAAACATTGCCGTAGGTTTCCAACATGCTGGTAATCCAATAGTCTATTTCCGTCTGTTTCATGCCCGCACCCTCGTCACCTTCGCCATGTTCCGTCGCCTGACCACTCCGATGTCCTCATAGAATTGTATAAGAACGGGCCAAATTCTGACAACTATTTCTTTTTCACCAGAAAATACAGAACCCCTGGATGCTTCATGTGCCCAGCCGCAACTTCGGCATAACGCCCGCTTCCCCAAAAGAGGTCAAGGCGCCCGGGCCCGGTGATAGCGGAACCGGAATCCTGATTCACCACGAAACGGCTTAAAGGCTCCCAGCCGATAATCTCACCGGTCGGATTGACTATTGGCTTGCGGGTGGTCAAAAAAGCAAGGCTCCCCGGCGGGAAACAGTCCTGATCAAGAGCCACCGAACGACCGGGAGTAAGGGGTTCACCCAGACACCCCAAAGGCCCGACCGCGGATTCATCTCCCCACCGGAAAAACACAAAAGAATCATTATGGTGCAGGATAGCCTCCTGCTCCTCAGGGTGCTTCTTGAGATAATTGACGATCTTCGGCAGGGTTACCTCTTCGCGGCGCATGACCCCTTTATCCACCAGCAATTTCCCGATGCTCCGGTACTCATGCCCGTTTTTCGCGGCAAACTGCACCCGGTGCCGCGAGCCGTCGTCAAACTGCACCTGACCAGATCCTTGGATATGCAGGATAAAAACATCCACCGGGTCAGCCAGGTAGACCAACTCCCGCCCGGCCAACAATTGACCTTTCTCTATCTCTGATCGGGTAAAATAGGGGACAAGGCTGCCGTCCTCCATCCTCCCTGTTATTTTCTTCTTCCCTTTCCCGCCGGAAGTGGAAACCAGATCAGAGGGTTTGACATATAAGGGATAACGGTAGGTGGTTGTCCGTGTCCGGCTGGCCTTGAAAAGCGGCTCAAAATACCCGGTGAGAAGAACTTTATGATCAGATCCCCTACCCGCTGCCTGGCACAGGGTGAACTGTTTGTTAAGGATAGCGGTCAAGGCCTGGGGTGAGGGTTTTTGCTCAATGATCCGCTTGAAGGAGAGAAGAGATTCGATGAGCCGGCCGACGGAATATTCCTCCCCGCAGAGGACAAAGGTTTTCCCCTGCGGAAGCCGCTCCAAATAATGTACGCTCCGGTCGATGGCCGGGGCGAGGGATTCATAGGCCAGATCATCCTGAAGCTGCGGCAATTCCGCCACAAGGGGAACGGTTGCTGCCGGACCGCATTGGGCGGCCACAGGCTGAAACTCGAAAAGGACCAACCCGCAAACCAGGATAATCCCCCCACATACAACACCTATTGTTTTCGACAAGGTCCGCATCCGCGCCGCGCCTCCTCATGATATCTGAACGCGTTGCACCATAGCAGGAAATTTACGAAAATGCACTCCGCGAAGCACGATCCGCAATGCCTGTTATTCCCTCACCTGCCAAGCCTTGCACGGAAAGGCCCGAAGACAAAGTTGACAAAAAAATGTGGCAATTGTCACACACTCCCGTTATATATTTCTATTTCATAGGTATATATTCCCATATGTGCGGCTAATAAAATTTTTGGAGGTAATAATGAGCGAAGATAAGAAAATCGAGAGCATGATGCAGGAGAATCGCCTTTTCGCCCCGCCGGGCGCTGGCCAGGCCCAGGCCCATGTAAAGAGCATGGCCGAATACGAGGCGCATTATAAGCGCTCGATGGAAGATCCGGAAGGCTTCTGGGGTGATCGCACCAAAGAACTCCTCACCTGGGAAAAGCCTTGGGATAAAGTGCTCGAAGCCGACATGCACAAGCCCGAAATCAAATGGTTTCAGGGCGGCAGACTGAACGTCTCCTATAACTGCCTTGACCGCCATCTGGAAAACGGCCGTCGCAACAAAGCCGCCATCATCTTCCAGGGCGAACCCGAGGGAGATGTCCGGGTCTATACCTACCAGATGCTGCACACCGAAGTCTGCCGTTTCGCCAACGTGCTCAAAAAAATGGGCGTAAAAAAAGGCGACCGGGTTGCCGTATATCTGCCCATGGTCCCCGAGCTTGCCATCACCCTGCTGGCCTGCACCCGGATCGGCGCCATCCACAGCGTAGTTTTCGCTGGTTTTTCCGCCCAGAGCCTCAAGAGCCGGATTCAAGACTGCGAAGCCAAGGTACTGGTCACCGCCGATGCCGTTCTGAGGGCCGGCAAGGTCATCCCCTTGAAACCCGCGGCCGACGATGCCCTCCAGGACTGTGACTCCGTCAAACACTGTATTGTGGTCAAACGGGCCGGCAACGAGATTGCCATGCAGGAAGGTCGTGATCTCTGGTGGCAAAAGGAAATGGCAGCCGACGACATCTCCGGCCAGTGCGCCCCGGAAAGCATGGAAGCGGAGGACAACCTGTTCATCCTTTACACCTCCGGCTCCACAGGCAAACCCAAAGGCGTAGTCCACACAACCGGCGGCTATTTGACCTATGTCGCGCATACCACCCAATGGGTATTCGACATCAAAGACGACGATGTACACTGGTGTACCGCCGATATCGGTTGGATCACCGGCCACAGCTACATCCTCTACGGGCCTTTGGCCCTTGGTGCCACCACCCTTATGTTCGAAGGTGTGCCTTCCTGGCCCGCGCCCGATCGTTTCTGGCATATCTGCGAGAAATTCAAGGTCAATATCTTCTACACCGCCCCCACCGTTATCCGTTCCCTGATGCGCGAAGGAGTCAAGTGGACCGAAAAATACGATCTCTCCTCCCTGCGTGTCCTTGGTTCGGTGGGTGAGCCTATCAATCCGGAAGCCTGGATGTGGTATCACGAACACATCGGCAAGAGCAAACTGCCCATTGTTGATACCTGGTGGCAGACCGAGACAGGCGGAATCATGATCTCCGGCCTGCCCTTTGCCACCTCGCTCAAGCCCGGTTCGGCCACCATGCCCCTGCCCGGCATCGACGCGGCCATTCTCCGCGAAGACGGCTCCGAAGCGGCCCCCAACGAAGGCGGTCACCTGGTGATCCGCAAACCCTGGCCCGGCATGCTCCGCGGCGTGTTCGGAGATCCGGCCCGCTACAAAAAAACCTACTTCAGCCGCTACGAAGGGATTTACGATCCAGAAGATGGGGCAAGAAAGGACGAGGACGGCTATTTCTGGATCATGGGGAGGCTGGATGACGTGATCAACGTTTCCGGCCACCGTCTGGGCACCGCCGAGATCGAATCCGCGCTGGTGGCGCATCCGCAGGTGGCGGAGGCCGCAGTTGTCGGCGCACCCCACGAGATCAAGGGCCAGACCATTTACGCCTATGTCTCCCTGAAATCAGGCATCGAACCGAGCGATGAGCTACGGGCCGCGCTGCGAACCCATGTGCGCAAGGAAATCGGCCCCATCGCCACCCCGGAGTTTATCCAGTTTGCCGATGGGCTGCCCAAAACCAGAAGCGGCAAGATCATGCGCCGTATTCTGCGGAAAATCTCGGCGGGTGAGACCGAAGCCCATGACTTCGGCGACATCTCCACCCTGGCAGACCCTTCCGTGGTTTCCACCCTGGTTGACGGCAGCAAGGGTTTCGTCAAGTAACCCATTGCCAAGCCAGACCGCATAAAAAAAGGAGACGGGATAAATCCCGTCTCCTTTTTTTTATTCCCTTTCTCCTGACAAAATCCCGTTGCACCATAAAAAACAGAGTCCCCCCTTTGCTTCAATCACCTTTTCAGGTATTTTGACCGGAGCAATTCTCTTTTTTCCGCCAACAGTCTGCTAACAAGGCGCACACCTATGGATTCCATCGAGCTATTGATTTCCACCCTATCCGGCTGGATTTGGGGGCCACCCATGCTGGCGTTGCTGGTGGGGACCGGCCTGTACCTGACCGTAATTCTGCGCGGCATGCAGTTTCGCGTCCTTCCTCACGCCCTGCGGTTGATCTGGCAGAAAGAACACGCCGGCGACGGCGACATCAGCCATTTTGCCGCGCTGATGACGGCGCTCGCCGCGACGGTGGGAATCGGCAACATTGTCGGCGTGGCCACCGCCATTACGCTTGGCGGCCCCGGCGCAGTGTTCTGGATGTGGATGACAGGGCTGGTCGGAATGGCCACCAAATACGCGGAAGCAGTACTGGCAGTGAAGTACCGGGAAAAGGGCGAGCATGGCATGCGCGGCGGCCCCATGTATTATCTGGCCAATGGTGCAGGGTTGCCCAAGCTGGCCTGGCTCTTTGCTCTGTTCACCGCCCTGGCGACCTTCGGCATCGGCAATATGACCCAGGCAAATGCGGTCGCCACCATCTTTCAATCAACCTTCAACATCGAGCCATGGCTTACCGGCACCATCCTGATGCTGCTGACCGGCCTGGTGATCCTGGGCGGCATCAAATCCATCGGCCGGTTCACCTCGCTGCTGGTGCCGTTTATGATCGTCATTTACGTGGGCGCTTCCCTTCTGGTTCTTGCGCTCAATGCCGGTGAAATCCCTCACGCCTTCGCTTTAATTTTTTACCACGCCTTCAATCCAGCCGCTGCCACCGGCGGATTTGCCGGTTCGATGGTGGCAGCCTCCATGCGCTACGGCATCGCCCGCGGCGTTTTCTCCAATGAGTCGGGATTGGGCTCAGCTCCCATTGCCGCTGCCGCTGCCCGGACCCGAGATCCGGTCAGACAGGCGCTGGTGAGCATGACCCAAACCTTCATCGACACCCTGGTGGTCTGCACCATGACCGCTTTGGTCATCCTGACCAGCCCCGCCTGGCTGCAGGGGGTTGCCCCAGGGGAATTGACCAGTGCCAGCTTCGGCGAGACTCTGGGCCATGGAGGAGTGGTGATTGTCGCTGTAGCCACGGCCCTCTTCGCCTATTCCACCCTGATCGGCTGGAATTATTATGGCGAAAAAGCCATCGAATACCTGGCAGGCCGTAGAGCCATTGCCCCTTACAGGGTGGTTTTCGTAGTGGTGGTGATTGTCGGGGCGATGATGAAACTCGAATTCGTCTGGAATTTCTCCGATCTCATGAACGGGATGATGGCCATCCCCAACATTATCGGATTGCTTCTGCTGGCACAGGTGGTCAAAACGGAAACCGACCGGTATTTCAAAAAGTAAGCCCAGGGCAACAGAGGAGCGAAAGCAGCACTGCTACTCCCTTATTTTTTCCGCCAATTCGGCAACGGCCATGGCGTAGCGGTTGGAATTGTTCCATTTGGTGATGGCCTGGAAGTTCGGGTACCCGGCGACGTAGCGCATCCCGCCATCCCTCAGCTCCAGGCCGACTATGGTGAGATTCTTGTTCTCCGGGGACTTGGGCAGATCCACATCCTGGATCTTTTTCACCTCCGCGCAGGAAACAAAGCCTTTTCGCCCTTTAGCGTAGGCTTTTTCCAGCTTCTCCCCTTTCAACTCCTTGCCGATTTCCTGGTACACCGGCGCTTTGAAGGCCCAGCCGAACCGAGAGAGATAATTGGCAATACTTGCCAGGACATCGGGCACGGACTCCCAGACATCACGGCGGCCATCGCCGTCAAAATCCACGGCATAAAGACGGAAACTTGAGGGGATGAACTGGGTCTGACCAAAGGCTCCGCCATAGGACCCGGTGATTACCAGCGGATCAACCCCGTTCTCCCGGCAGAGCAGGAGGTATTCGATCAGCTGCTCTCGATAAAACTTACTGCGGCGGGGGTAGGCGTCAAACATGGTGTTGAGGGTCTGAAACATGCTGAAGGCTCCCTTGTGGTCGCCAAACTTGCTTTCAATACCCCAGATGGCCACAACAATCTCCCTCTCGACCCCAAGCTCTTTTTCAATCCGCTCCAGAACTTCACGGTGTTGAACCAACAGCCTCTTGCCCTCTTCGATCATCTGCGGGGTTACAAAACGGGGGAAATACTCAAAATAGGGCTTGGCCTCCCATTGAGTGTCCATGAGCTCCAGCACCCTTTTTTTGATGGTGACCCCGGCAAAAATCCGGTCCAGCTCCTCACGGCTGAACCCGTGCCGCGTCTCCAGCTCCCGCAAAAGCCCTTGATAGCGCTGACTTGTCAAATCAATAGCCTGTCCGTCCTCAACCAGCTCGGCGGCAAGCGGTTCCGGCGGGGTGGCCCCGGCAAGACTCACCGGGCAATCAAAGATTGCGACGCAAGACAACAGGATAAACAGACTGACAACGGTTCTATGCAACACGGAATACCTCATGGAGAAAATACCTCGAAAAATTTCTGAAAAAACTCCTCAACCAGCTCGCCCGGCAGGGCATTGATCCCGGCCGCCGCCGCCCTGCCGCCTCCGGTAGGGAAAGCCCGACACAGATTATCAGCCCCGGTACGCCGAGCAAGAGGCGCACGCACGCTGACCATAAAGGTCCCGTCGCCATTATCCACCAGCAGGGCATGGGCCATTTCCTGCTTTTCCCTGGCCTTTTCGTTACTGAAAACTCCGGCGATCCGGCTGGCCCATTTTTCCGCGGGAAAGGAAAAAATCCGCCCGCTGGCAGTTTTCCGCAAAGCCGACATCGCCCTGGCCCGCCGCAGATCATCGGCAAATCCTTGACGCAACAGGGCCAGAACGTCACCCTCTTCACAAAAAATCAGGGGGTCGGGATACGGTTTTACCGCCTCATACAGCGCCTGGGGCGAAATATGCAGATCCGCCACCGTATGGCCGTAGCCATTGTAGTTCATCAGCTCACCCAACTCCCGCAGCCGCTCTATCTGGGTCTCGCCCAAAGGCAGAGTGGTTGCTGCCTTGCGGGCCGAATCGTGCAGATTGTCGCCAAAAGCGGCAGCCACAGCCCAAGCCCGAAAACGACCCTCCAACAGGGCATCGACCATGAGGGAAGTACAGACCTCGGGGTTGGGATCAAGATGGGCAATCAGATTGGGGCTGTGCGGAAGATCGCCGGCGTAATGGTGATCCACATAGAAAACCCGGCAGGACTCAAGCAGCTGCAGCAAAAATGCCCTGTTGCTGTCCAGGGAAATATCCAACACGGTGAGTTCGGCATCCCGCACCGTGGCGACCCGGTCGAGAAGCCGGATGTCCCGCTTGACTCCGGTCACCAGCGTGGCCTCGCGAGGCTCTGCCAGGCGAAGCTGGTGCAGGGCGCAGATACCATCCGCATCGCCGTTAAAAATGTCGTAATACGACGCCTGCGTCATGGTCTCAACGCTCACTCCGGGATAGATTAGAGATCTCGACCGAAACGGAAAGCCCGACCAACGCCATCAAGGGAGAAGATGAGCATTACCCGCTGGTCATCGGCGGTTTTGCTGGTCTCCAGCTCCATCATCCAGCAGGCGGGCTGATAGATCAGACGAAGACGGGACTCAACCGTATGATCCTCGGTAAATGACTTGACCAGATAGTATGAAGCGGTGAGGTTTTCGGTAAGCCGCGCCCCGACCGAGCCGATCAGATCATGGGATGACTCACCAAGATCGGTATAGAAATAGGGGGCAACCATGCCGCTGTCCTCGAGATACCGGTAATTGAGGCCAATCGAATGCCCTCCGGCAAAACTGTATTGATTGAGCAATTCATACCGGGTCACGCCTTTCCCGTACATGCTCAGGTTGGTCTGATAGCCCAACGTCCAGTTTGCCACCGGAGACACTGCCGTTTCAAATCGGAGATCAGACCAGTCATACCGCTGTTCGTTGAGGTCATGCCCCAGGGACTCGGGGTTTTCCTTCCGCAGATCATAGGTCTGCAGGACCTTGAACAAGCCGAGATTGCGGTTCCAGAAATCACCCTTCTTGTTGGTGCCGCCGAGGGTGAAATAATTGTTGAGTTGCCAGGTCAGCCAGTTTTTTCTCTCCAGCCGGTCCACGCTGTCAAAATAACCGGGAGTGCTATCAGCGGTTATATTTTCAGTAAAACTTGGCAGTTCCTCGGTCCTGGTCAGGTATTCATAGAGGAGATTGGGCCGCACCAGGTGTTCCAGCCAGTCGGTATTGCCCAGGTCAAAATCGCGCAAAAGGATGGTTGCCATATTCCCGGTAAAATCATAGGCCTGTCTGTCCTGAAAACGATCCTTATCCCAGGATGAATCTCCGTAGGATTCAAGCTGGTAGGCGGTTTCCCTCGCCCCGCCGCTGAGCTTGCCCTCAATCCACCCGCCCCGGGGCAAAAAAGTGATCAGCTTGGGGTGCAGGTCCAAACGCTGGGTTCCCACCCCGTCTTCCCGCCAGTAATTGACGTATTCCGAATCCCAGGCCGTACTCATCCGTGTCCCGCTGATGGGCACTCGCCCGGTGAAATCAAGCCTGGGCAATGCCTGCAGGGGGCTGTTTCTCCGCGAAATGAATACTGCCTCGCCCGCCTCAAGGATTCCATCCCCGTCATCGGCGACAAGTTGCAGATCATGGGCCGTATTCTGCCTGGTTCGCAGTTCACCGCTGGCAACCATGTTCGACCACACCTTAACCAGTTGCAGGGAAGACTCCCGCTCAAAAATGGTTTCCTCCCGCAGGTCACGGCCGAACTCGTCGAGAAAGAGAAGATTGCTCGAGGTAAAACCCATGGAACCATCTTTGAATTCCTGCAGGTAATCCTGGTCGGAAACAAGATCAAGGTCAAGCCGGGCGGTCAGGTTGGCACCGAAATCATGGTTGGCCTTGCCCCGAAGCCAGTAACGGTTGTCCTCTCTCCGGATAAGTCCGTCATTTTTGTATTCATCCGTGAGATCCGCGCCGTCATTGAGGTCATCGCGCATATAGCTGAGCATGAAGGTTCCACGGGATTCAGGCCCTTTCACATACCGGAATTCGCCGCCGTACTGAACGCCCCTTTCGGAGAGGTATCCGGGATACAGGGTGATATCCGTGCTGGGGGAAACATTGAGAAAAACAGGAACCATCAACCCGAAACCGCTCCGACTGGAGTGAGACCATTCCGGAAAAAGCACCCCGGTTTCCCGTTTTGTCTTAGCTGGGAAAGCCAGATACGGCGTGTAGGCCAGGGGTGTATCCTTCACATGAAAAACGGCATTGCTCATCTGGGCCATGCCGTCCACCGTGAGTTTGGTCGTGCTGCTTGTAAACGACCAGGGCGGGCTTTTCCCCTCCTCGGGCTTGCAGGCGGTGGCCCATCCCTTTTTCAGGGTGTAGCTGAAGGTCCCTGTTTTCACCACCTCTTCACCGGTGACGAACATATGGGTTTCGGCCATAAAAATGGTGGCTTCCGTAAAGGTGCCGGTCTCAGCCTCAAGATCCAAGTCCGCACTGGTGGCGGTGATCTCGTCCCGACCCGACAGGATATACACATTGCCGCGGGCCTTGACCGTGCCGCGCTCCACATCATAACGGGCCCAGTCCGCTCTGATAAACATACCGCCGGGCCCAAGACTCTTGGGCCGAACGACAATAACGTTTCCCTCGGCCAGAATACTGTCCGGGTCATTGAGATGAACAAGACTGTCCGCCGTTATCTCCCAGGGAACAGGCTTGGCCGATGCCGGAACGGGGGCCAAGCCGACAAGGGCGGTCAACGCCACCGCGATGCTGCACAGGACGCCGCCTGAAATTATACGTCTGTCTGCCATGTCTTCCCCATCAAGCAAGATGAAAAACGGAGGCGAAAATACCACCCCGCGCGCCGCCCTTGCCCTCAGCCGTTGATACACAATAATCGACAAGATACCACTTAGTTCGTAACGATCTCAATCCGCCTACCGGTTGCAGGCATCGTCTTTCAAAACAGCTCCGGTGCTACCGGAGGTCACCAGTCTGGCATAACGGGCCACATAGCCGGTGGTGATTTTTGGAGCGGGAGGCTGCCAGTTGTTCTGCCGCTGGGCCAGGACCCCCTCCGCCACATCAAGCTCAATCGATTTGTGCCGGATATCAATGTTGATCCGATCCCCTTCTTCGATTAAGGCAATGGGGCCGCCGTCGGCAGCTTCCGGCGAAACATGGCCGATACAGGCGCCTTGGGTTCCGCCGCTGAAACGCCCGTCGGTTATCAGGGCCACGCTCTTGCCAAGACCCATACCGACAATGGCCGAGGTCGGGGAAAGCATTTCCGGCATGCCCGGACCGCCTTTGGGGCCGCAGTAGCGGATAACCACAACGTCACCGGCTTTGATCTTGCCGCCTAAGATGGCGGCCTGAGCCTCGTCTTCGGATTCGAACACCCGGGCCGGGCCGCTGTGTTTGAGCATCTCTTCGGCCACCGCCGATTGTTTGACCACGCAGCCGTCCGGGGCCAGATTTCCGTAGAGCACGGCAATACCGCCGTATTTGTGATATGGCTCATCCACAGACCGGATGATGTCGGCATCCCGCACCCGAACCTTTTCCAGATTCTCGCACAGGGTCTTGCCGGTAACGGTCATGACCTCCAGATTAAGTCCTACCTCGGTGTTGGTCAGTTCGCGCATCACCGCAGGCACTCCGCCAGCCTCGTCCAACTGTTGCAGGCTGTGGGGCCCGCCGGGGATCAGGCTGCACAGGTGGGGTACGCGCTCGCTCACCTCGTTAAACAAGGCCAGGGGCAGATCCACCCCGGCCTCCCTGGCGATGGCGGGAACATGGAGAACGGTGTTGGTGGAACAGCCCAGAGCCATGTCAATGGCCATGGCGTTTTCAAAGGCCGCACGGGTGGCGATATCCCGCGGCCGGATATCTTCGGCCAGAAGATGCATCACCGCCATGCCGGCCTCCTTGGCCAGCCTGATCCGGGCGGCGGCCACAGCCGGAATGGTACCGTTGCCCGGCAGCCCCAGGCCAATGGCCTCAGTGAGGCAGTTCATCGAATTGGCAGTGAACATCCCGGCACAGGAACCGCAGCCGGGACAGGCATTATCTTCGAGTTCGTCCAGTTCTTCCACGCTCATGGTCTCGGCCTTGACCCGGCCGACCCCTTCGAACACGCTGACCAGATGCACGTCCTTGCCGCGAAAACGCCCGGTGAGCATGGGACCGCCGCTCACCATGACGGCCGGGATATTGACCCGCAGCATGGCCATGAGCATGCCGGGCGTCGCCTTGTCGCAGTTGGGAATCAACACCATGGCGTCAAAGGGATGGGCCATGGCCATGATCTCCACCGAGTCGGCAATGATCTCGCGGCTGGCCAGGGAATACTTCATGCCCTTGTGATTCATGGCCAAGCCATCGCAGACCCCGATGGTTCCGAAGGCGATGGGGGTGCCCCCGGCAATACGGACCCCGGTTTTCACCGCTTCCAAAATCTTATCAAGATGCATGTGGCCGGGAACAATCTCGCTGTGCGCATGCGCAATCCCGATCAGAGGCCGCCTGATCTCCTCGTTGGTATAGCCCATGGCCTTGAGCAAGGAACGATGCGGCGCCCGCTCCACCCCTTTACGTAATGCATCACTGCGCATCATTTTCATAAGTCGATTCCCGTCAATTGTCCTGAGTTTTTCATGATTTCATCAGAATAGAGAATACTAGCAGGACGCCGCCTGCTGTCAAGGCAAAAGTCTCCTGCCGCCTAATTTTGGCGCGCGGAGCGCAGTAAAGCGACCACTGGTCAGTTTATTTTTCTTTTGACTTTCCATATTCTATCACATAGGATCGTAATATCTGGATATCAATCAGAAAAAAACAACAAGCGAACCAATTTTCACTTATTGTTTTGCCCAAAAACTGGAGTCATCTTGGCATCCCTACGACTAACCACAAAAACTGAGACCGAAGATCCAACCCTTAGACTGGCAGTTTTAATTGACGCTGACAACGCTCAAGCTGCCATTATCGAAGGTCTTCTCGCAGAAATCGCAAGATTTGGAGAAGCTACCGTAAGGCGCATATACGGCGATTTCACTGCAACAACAAGTTCCTCTTGGAAGAAAGTACTTCAGCGATACGCTATCAAGCCGGTTCAACAATTTGCGTACACGACAGGAAAGAACGCCACGGACAGCTCGCTGATTATCGATGCGATGGATTTGCTGTACACGCGAAAATTCGATGGCTTTTGCCTGATCACAAGCGACAGTGATTTCACCGGCCTTGCGATGCGATTGCGGGAGGAGGGTCTCACGGTTCTCGG
The DNA here is from genome assembly GCA_013791995.1 of Desulfurivibrio sp. Lineage (GTDB taxonomy): Bacteria > Desulfobacterota > Desulfobulbia > Desulfobulbales > Desulfurivibrionaceae > Thiovibrio. The sequence continues at coordinate 28,477 of VMSS01000244.1, forward strand.
ATTTGGCGAAAAGAAAACACCAGAAGCATTCCGCAATGCCTGCCACAAATTTGTGTTCACCGAAGTCCTTCGTCCAAGCTCGGTAGCTGAACCAATCAGTCTGTCACCAAAAACTAAGAGTAAGCAAAAGGCTGTTTCACCCCTGACACCTCCCGAAGCAATAGAACCAAAGCTTGAATTCCCCAAGAAATTCGTCCTACGTGCACTTGAGCAATCAATTGACGACGCAGGCTGGGCACATCTTAGTACCTTCGGGAGCTATCTTACCAAACTACAACCCGACTTTGACTCTCGACTATACGGCTACAAAAAGCTCTCTGATCTTGTCAAAGCAAAGAAAGAGATTTTCGAGATAGAAGAACGGCAAGCACCTGGGTCAACTCAAAAAGTTTTGTACCTTCGAGCGAAGTAGTTCTTCTAACCCGGCAGTCATGCGACCGCATCCATATTCCTGGCTATCAAATTTGCCTTGCCAAGAGCCCCGGATTGTTATACCTTGCCAAACAAGAAAAAATCCCCTACCAGCGGAGGGAAATACTCCTGCGACCCTTGACGCTCAGACCTTTATCCTCAGCCGTTTCCTCGCGGACCCGTAAAACCCCATGAAATATGTATTTGGCCCGGTCAATTCCCGCCGTCTGGGAATTTCACAAGGCATTGATCTCGTTCCCCCCAAGATATGCAACTTCAACTGCATTTATTGCGAGATCGGTGCCACCACCACCCATACCTGTACCCGCAAGGAGTATATTCCGCTGCCCGAGCTGCTGGCGGAGATCGACACCGTGCTGGCCGACCGAGAACTCCTGGCCCACCTTGATGTTTTCACCATCACCGCCAGCGGGGAGCCCACCCTGCACAGCGGCATCGGCCAGGTAATCCGCTATCTCAAGGAAAAGTCCGACAAGCCGGTGGTGATCCTGACCAACGGCTCCCTGCTTTTTCTCCCGGAAGTGCGCCAGGACCTGATGGCAGCGGATATCGTCATTCCCTCCCTGGATTCGGCCAGGGAGGAAAGTTATCGCCGCATCAACCGGCCAGCGGCCTGCTCGCCCCTGTCCGAGTTGATTGAAGGGCTCATCACTTTCCGAAAAGAATTTTCCGGAAAATTCTGGCTGGAAATCCTCCTGGCCAGTAAGATCAACGACAGTCCCGAGGACATCGCCGCCCTCGTTGCAGCGGTGGAAAAAATTCAGCCGGACAAGGTGCAGCTCAACACCGTGGCCCGGCCACCCCTGGAAAGCTTTGCCAAGCCCCTGACCCAAGCGGAACTGGAAGATGTTGCCCGCCAGATTCCAGGTGTGGTGGAGATTCTGGTTGACTTCACCACCCGGGATCGGGAAAAATTCCGCAACCTTTCCGAAAACGAAATTATTGAAATGTTAAAAAGACGCCCCTGCACTGCCAACGATGTCAGCGAGGCCCTCAATCTGGACCCGGACACCACGCAGTTCATGCTACAACAAATGGCCGCCAGCGGCCGCATCATAGAGACGACACACGATGACAAACGATACTACCAAACCAACAGATGAACGGCCAAACGGCCAGGGCCCCGAAAACAACGGGGAAGAACGCTCTATTCTCTCCCGGGTGAGCAAGTGGTTGAAGAAACCGGGCAAACCTGGCGAAGAAGAAGGCCAGTCCGCTGGCCAGGGTTCCCGCCCGGCAGCCCCGGCTTCAGACCGGACAGCTTCCGTTCCGGCCTCCGGCGGACCCTCTCAACCCGAGGGCGAGACCACCTCCCCCACGGGCTCTAAACCCCGCCGCCGGAAACGCCCCCCCCGGAGACGGTCGAAATCCGCCAAACCGGAAGGGCAGCAAACGGAGCCGAGCGGGGAGGAAGGGCAAACCCTCCCTGCCCCGGCTGAAGCGAAGAGGCAGACCGCCACTCCAGCCAGGCCGCCGCGCCAGCGCCAGCCCCGGGCCAGGAAAGACGCGGGATCTGGCAAGGAAGCCGCCAAGCCCTCCGAGAGCAAACCGGTGACCAAGGGCGATTCCACTCTAAAACTGCTGATCAACACCGATGAGCCGGAAGAATGCCGTCTTGTCCTCCTGGAAGGCGGCAGGGTGGAATCCTTTTACGTGGAAACCGTCAGCCAGGCGCAGACCAAGGGCAACATCTACAAGGGGAGGGTCACCGCAGTGGAGGCCAACCTGCAGGCCGCCTTTATCGATTACGGCACGGAAAAAAACGGCTTTCTGCCCTTCGGCGACATCCATCCGGAATATTACGCCAATGAAGTTGCGGCAGACACCCATTGGAAAGACCTGCCCATTCAGGATGTCTTGAGCAAGGGACAAGAGGTGCTGGTTGAGGTGGTCAAGGAGGCCAGCGGCAACAAGGGCGCGACCCTTACCACCTATCTCTCCCTGCCGGGGCGGTACCTGGTGCTCATGCCCGGCAGCGACAGCGCCGGGATTTCCAGAAAGATCGAGTCCGAGGAAGAACGCAACAAGCTACGGGAAATGATAGAGAGCGTCAACATCCCCGAGGGTATCGGCTACATCATCCGCACCGCCAGCCAGGAGATCACCAAAACTGCGCTGGCGCAGGATGTCCGCTACCTGCTCAATCTCTGGAATGAAATCAAAAAAAGGGGCCAGATCGAGAAGGCCCCGGCCCTCTTGCACAAGGAGCAGAACATCGTCTCCCGCTTCCTGCGCGACCATTTCACCTCCGAGATCGCAGAGATCCTGGTGGACGCTGACGAGGCCCTGGAACAGGTCAATAATTTCCTCGAACTGCTCCCCGCTGCCCAGCGCAAATCGACCGTCGCCAAGCTGCACAAGGGGATCCAGCCCCTGTTCCACCAATACCATGTGGAAAAACAGATCGAGCAGATATACCAGCCCACTGTGCCTCTGCACTCCGGCGGCTCCATTGTCATCAATCCCACCGAGGCCCTGGTGGCCATTGATGTCAATTCCGGCCGCACCGGCAAGGACAAGAGCTTTGAAGACGCCATCTTTCTCGCCAACATGGAGGCAGCCGAGGAATTGTCCCGCCAACTCAGACTCCGCGACCTGGGCGGCCTCATTGTCGTTGATTTCATCGACATGCGGGATTCCAAGCACATCCGCGAGGTGGAAAAAAAGGTGCGCGACTGCATGAAACGCGACAAAGCCAAGGTGGATTTCTCCAAAATCTCCAAATTCGGCCTCATGCAGATTTCCCGGCAAAAGATGGCCGCCCCGGTCGCGGTGGGCAGCTACCGAGTTTGTCCGCACTGCGAGGGGCGCGGCATGGTCCGCTCCGTGGAAACCCAGGCCCTGGTGCATTTCCGGCATATCCAGACCGGAGTTACGAGAAAGGAAATCAAGCGGGTGGTTTGCCGTCTGCCCATGGAGGTTGCCCAGTACATCCTGAACAAAAAACGGGCTGATCTGATCGAACTGGAACAGGAACATCAGGTCGAGATCAACATTATCCCTGAGGCGACCATGCCGCCCAATGAAAGCAAGATCGATTTCCTGAAGGAATAATCTCCACAGCCGATGCGCATGCAACCGGCATGCGCATCGGTTCCGCAACACCCTCGCTTCCCACCTGCAGTCACCCCCTCTCACGCGCCTAAGCTGAAACCCCGGGTTGCCAGTTCTACAGCGCCCTACACCATGTAGGGCAATGAAGAGCTTGGCATAATAACGCCGTAGCCATGGATCATGAGCTGCGGTTTTCGACCGGCGTTTCCACCTGCACTTCAACGAGGCGAAATCAGCGTTTGTTTTTGCTCTTCTGATATTTGACCACAGCCCGGTTATGCTCGGACAGATCACGGGAAAAATAATGGGTTCCGTCGTTTTTCGAAACGAAATAGAGATAGGACTCAGAGGCGGGATGCAGCACGGCGACAATAGCAGCGCGGCCCGGATTGGCGATGGGGCCTGGAGGCAGACCATTGATCAGATATGTGTTGTATGGGCTTGGCGTTACAAGGTCTTTTCGGGTGAGATTGCCGTTAAAATCGGCAATCCCGTAGATCACGGTGGGATCAGTCTGCAGCCGCATGCTCTGCCGCAGGCGGTTTAAAAAAACACCGGCGATGAGGGGCCGCTCTTCCGGGGCGGCGGTTTCCTTTTCCACGATGGATGCCAGAGTAAGCACCTCGTGGGGAGAAAGACCCAGCGGGTTGTCGTGTAAATCTCCCAATTCCTGCCGCACCTTTTTGCCCCGCTCAACCATCAGATTGACAATCTGCCTCGGGTGCTGGCCGCGTATCAGCTGATAGGTATCAGGAAACAGATACCCCTCCAGGCTTGCACCCCGCACCCCATGCTTGGCAAGAATGTCCGGATCACGCACCAGTTCGAGAAAATGATCGCGTTCTCCCCAGCCGCCCTGGGCCAAGATGTCGGCAAGCTGATAAATGTTGGTGCCTTCGGGAATGGTGACCGACCACCGCACGGTGGAGCCGACCGCGAGGATGCGGAGGATTTGATACGGGGTTTGTCCGGGAGTGAAGAGGTATTCACCGGCTTGCAACCGCTGGCTGAGCCTGGAGATTCTGGCGAGATAATAAAATTCCCGCCCCGGCGGGATCACCCCGTTTTCGGCAAGAATATCTCTTATACCGGCAAGACTTGTCTTGGGAGGTATCAGGATATGGAGATTAGCCCCTTCCCGCACAGGGATGGGGGTTATCGCGTAAGACCAGATCCAGATCCCGATCCCGGCCAAGACCAGAAAAACAATAGCACACAGCCAGACTACCACACGCCGGATGATGCCAAACTGGTTTTGGTCTTTTTTCCAGACCGCCATTTTTTGCCCCAACGACGCGCTCTCCTGGGATTTTCACAGTGAAGCCAGGCACAAGTCCTGCCAAAAAGAGACCGGATTATGCCTGCACCTCAACCTTAATCCTCAAAAACAATAGAAAGGATCCGGTCCATGTTCTTCACCGGAATGAATTTGATCTTCTTGCGGAGATCCTCGGGAATCTCCACCAGATCCTTCTTGTTTTGCTCAGGAATAATAACCGTGCCAATCCCGGCCCGGAGAGCCGCCAGAGCCTTCTCCTTGAGCCCGCCGATGGGCAGCACCCGTCCTCGCAAGGTAATCTCCCCGGTCATGGCCACATCCTGGCGCACCTTTCTCCGGGAAAGCGCGGAATACATGGCCGTGGCGATGGTCACCCCGGCGGACGGCCCGTCTTTGGGAATGGCGCCGGCCGGCACATGCACATGGATATCGATTTCCTCGAAATAATTATCGGCCAGTTTCAGTTTCTTCAGACGTGAGCGACAAAAACTCAGGGCTGCCTGGGCCGATTCCTTCATCACATCGCCCAACTGGCCGGTCATGGTCAGATTGCCGCGGCCCTTCAAGATGGAAATCTCAATATAGAGAATCTCCCCACCCACCTCGGTCCAGGCAAGGCCGGTGGCCATGCCCGGTTGGTCGATGATCTCGGTTTCCGACTCGGGCGTGTACTTGGGCGGACCAAGATATTTGCTTAAGGTCCGGTCGGTAAGGGGAAACGGCCCCTTGTTGCCTTCCGCGACCCGGCGCGCGTTTTTCCGACAGATGGTGCCGATCTCCCGCTCCAGATTCCGCACTCCCGCTTCCCTGGTATAGTTGCTGATGATTTTGGCCAGCACACCATCGTCAAAATGAACATGCTTAACGGTGATACCGTTTTCTTCAATCTGGCGGGGCACCAGATAGCGACGGGCAATCTCGATCTTTTCCTCAAGGGTGTAGCCAGCCAGACGGATCACCTCCATCCGGTCATAGAGCGGAGCCGGAATGGTGTCCGCCATGTTGGCGGTGGTGATGAACATAACCTTGGAGAGATCAAAGGGCATATTGAGGTAATGGTCGGTGAAATCGGTGTTCTGGGCCGGATCCAACACCTCCAGCAGAGCGGAGGATGGGTCGCCCCGGTAGTCGGCGCCGACCTTGTCGATCTCGTCGAACATGAACACCGGGTTGTTTGCCCCAGCCGTTTTTAGCCCCTGGATAATCCGGCCCGGCATGGCGCCGATATAGGTGCGGCGATGGCCGCGAATCTCGGCCTCGTCGTGCATGCCGCCCAGGGAAAGGCGGTGGAACTTGCGCCCCATGGCCCGGGCAATGGATTGGCCCAGCGAGGTCTTGCCCACGCCTGGGGGTCCGACAAAACAGAGGATCGGCCCCTTAGTCGTCTTGTTGAGCGAGCGCACGGCCAGGTATTCGAGGATACGCTCCTTGACCTTCTCCAGCCCGTAGTGATCCTCGTCCAGCACCGCCTTGGCGAGTTTGAGATCAATCCGGTCCTTGGTGCCCTTACGCCAGGGCAGGTCGAGGATCCAATCGATATAGGTCCGGACAATGGAGGCCTCAGATGCATCGGGATGCATGGTCTCCAGCCGTTTCAGCTGCTTGACCGCTTCCTTCTTGACCTCAGGCGGCATCCGGCATTTGATCAGCCTGTCCCGCAACTCATCCATCTCCTGGGAGCGGTCATCGATGTCGCCCAGCTCTTTTTTCAGGGCCTGCAACTGCTCGCGCAGGTAATACTCACGCTGGGTACGGCTCATCTCCTCCTTGGCCTCGGACTGGATCTTGGCCTGCATGGTGGAGACTTCCAGCTCTTTCTGCAGATAGTCGGCCACCTTTTTCAAGCGCAGGGCCGGATCAAAAGTTTCCAGCACCGCCTGGGATTCAGAAACCTTGAGTTGCAGATTAGAAACCACCAGATCGGCGAGTCGTCCCGGTTCCTCCACGTTGTTCAGGATAACCATGAGATCGGAAGACATGATTCCCTTGAGCGAGAGGATCTTTTCCGTCTGCTCGCGGACATTGCGCATGAGCGCCTCCATCTCGACGGAG
>VMSS01000270.1 GCA_013791995.1 Desulfurivibrio sp.
AGCCGATGACGAGCAGGGCCAGAAGTTTGCTGCCTGTCAAGTCCATGAACATGATGGAGATATCTTTCATTACATTCTCACCAGCATTTTTGTCCAGGCTGATCAGAACCTTTTTGTTTATCCGCATCTTTTCGGGCTCCATGTCCGCAGCCAGAGTAAGGGTGATAAATTCCTTGGTGTCACCCTTCTGGAAGAGAACAGTGCGCTCCGCACCATTCACTTCGGTAATAACGCCTTTGAGGATGTCCGTGGGAGGGCCGCCGGCGGCAAGAGCCGATTGGGCGAGCAGGGACAGGGGGACAAGGGCGAACATGAGTATAATAAGTAACTTCTTCATTGTGGGTATATCTCCTTTATACAGGCGAGGGCGGCGGATTTATTTTTTTGCTTCAAGACCGATGGTGCTCAGCAGGTTGCTGGCAAAGGCACCATGGGTGAAAGAGAAGAAGAATGCTGCGCCAACAGGGTATATCCAGTGCCAGCCACCCATGGTGAAGGTGTCGGTAACCAGTTTTTCGTTGGTGAAGAGCATGTAGTAAGCGGAGAGCGAAACGGCACCGAAGATGATGGTCTTCAGGTAGGGCTTGCTGTGTGCCGCCGGAGCTTTCGAAGTGGTGTACTGTTTTTTGGCATTTTCGTCCAGAATCCGAGTGGCGGTGTCGTATTCCCCGGCCTCGGCAAAGGCGATAGCCGACATGTTTTTGTCAAATGCGGTGATGGTCATTTTTTCTCCCTTCTTGATCTGAATTTGTATGTAAGGTGTCAGGCTCTGGACGACCCTGCGTACATCACAACAGGGCAGTGCAACGCCTGAAATTTGGCGATCATGTTTTCTTTTGCTTTGCGGCATATTGCGCTGTCCGGCTCCAGGGCATCAAAAACAACGCAGAGGATATCCCGACGGGGACTGGCATGCCGGAGAACCTCGTCGGCCAAGCAGCCGGGGCTGTTGACCGGTTGATAGACAACACCCTTTTCTTGAAGAGTGGTGTTGAGAGAAACGAGTGGTTCTTTTTCCAGGGTCAGAATGGAAGCGGTTTCGTTTTCCGGCAGGTGCAGCATGTGGAAAATTTCCAGGTTGCCGCCGAGGCGCTGACAGAGATGCATTGCGTAGCTGATAGTTCTGGTCTCGATCTCCGGTTTGTCCGTCCCCAGAAGTACTCGCTTGTGCGCATTCTTGTTTGTCTTGAGGAACTGACGGGCTGTCTCGAACTCGCCGGCTTCGGCAAAGGTGGCCGCGGTCATGGATTCTTCAAGTTTTTTGAATAAAGTCTTCAGGGCTTTCATTGGTCTGTTCCGGTGGAAAGAGTCTTTGGTTCAGTGGGCTGCTTGGTTCGTCATGATGTGATTGGCTGCCCTCTTTGTGTCCTGCAGCACCCGGTTTGTCTGTACCGGTTTCCGGTTGACGATGCATTCTTGTGCGAGTTCCGGTTCGTTGGCTTCGGCAAAGGTGATTGCCATCATCAGGCGGTCAAGTTGGTTCAGGATGGTGTTCATGGTGTTTCTCCTTCGTATATGTATGTTGCGTGAAACAAACTGTATGCTTTGTTGCCTTGTTCATTGAGCAACAAGCGTGCCAGTAGGGATGATATTTTTTTATTTAGTTATTACAGTTAGTTGCATGTGTGCTGGACAGGGGGTGATGTGTTACGTTTTTGCAACACAGCTTTTGTTTTAAAAATAATAACAAATAAAATCAGCAAGTTGTGTTGGTGTTACAATAAGAAAGGCGATGTTGCTAAATGCAACCTCTGGACTTTGCTTTTTAGTGGTAGTATTGTGTTTTCGAACAAATGACAGAGAGGTGAAATCGCCACCTCGCGGGAAAGGAAGACAGATCATGTTTCATCTCGGCATACGAAAGAAGATCACCTTTGGGTTCTACCTGCTGCTTATCCTCATGGTGGGCTCCGCAGTTCTGACCTATGGCATCGTCAAGCGGGTGGAAGACCAGGTTGCCTTTGGCGAGGTTATCGAGGATTTTTTTAATACGACCCTTGAGGTCCGCAGGTTCGAGAAGAATTATTTTTTGTACCGACAGGAAAAGGATTTTCAGGAAAATCAGCTCTATTGGGAAAAGATCAAAGATCTCTTTGAAAATAACGCGGCCGCCCTGCATCTGGTGGTCTCTTCCGCCGAAATTCAACAGTTGGCCAGAGAGATCGACACGTACAACGGTTATATGGGGCAACTCCACGCCCATTATCTGGATATTGCTTCAGGCGCGGACTACAAGGGTATGGGCCGTGCTCAGGAAAAGTTGGAAGAGCAGGTCCGGTATGCCGGCAAGGAGCTCACCGAGTTTGGTGAAAAAGCCCGGTTTGCCGTAAAAAGAACAATCAATACCCTGCTGAAAACCACCCAGAACATCCTTCTTGCCTCCATGGTGTGCCTGTTTGTTTCCGCCCTGACCATTGCCGCTCTTTTGGGGAGGAAAGTGGTGAATTCGCTGAAGATTCTCGAGGGATACACCAAGAGGATTTCCCAGGGCGATTTTGTCGAGGTTGCAGTGGGGGAAGGCGAGCAGGAAATCCGTTCGCTACTCACCGCGTTTAACCGGATGACCAAGGAATTGCAGATGCGGCAGCACCAATTGGTGCAATCGGAAAAATTGGCGGCGCTGGGAACTCTGCTGTCCGGGGTGGCCCATGAGTTGAACAACCCTCTCTCCAACATATCCACCTCGGCTCAAATTTTGGGTGAAGAGATTGAGGAGGATAATCTGGAGTTCAAGAAGAATCTCATCGGCCAAATAGAGGTCCAGTCGGACAAGGCCCGCGATATTGTCAGGACCCTGCTGGAATTTTCCCGGATCAAGGAATTCAAGAAGGAGAAGGTCCTCCTCAAAAAGCTGGTGGATGAAACAATTCTGCTCCTCCGTGGGCACGCGTCCAGCGAGATCGTCATTTCCGTCGACATCCCGGAGGATCTTTCCATCATCGTTGACAAGCAGCGGATGCAGCAGGTTCTGCTCAATCTGATCAAGAACGGGATCGACGCAGTGAAAGACAACGGGCATATCTGGATTTCCGGTCTTGGTACGGGCTGCGGCACCGGGCTTGACGAAGTCGAGATACTTATTGAGGATGATGGGCCGGGGATCGACGCGGAACTTGTCAACAGGATCTTCGACCCGTTTTTTACCACCAAGGACGTGGGGAAAGGCTCCGGTCTCGGGCTGTTCATTGTCCATGACATAATCGAGTGGCATGGCGGCTCCATCAGCGTGGAAAGCAGGCCGGGCCTTGGCACCACCTTCATTATCTGGCTACCGGCAGCGCAACAGGAACATGGTTATGAGTGACGAATCCGCGAAAATATTGGTTGTTGATGACGAAGATATAGCCCTGAACAACCTCAAGCATGTGTTGAAAAAAGAGGGGTATGAGGTCACCGCTTCCCAGAGTGGCCCCCGGGCACTGCATTTGCTTGGGGAAAATGTGTACGATCTTGTCCTGACCGACCTGAAGATGGAAAAAGTCGGGGGCATGCAAATACTCAAGCGCACCCGGGAGCTGTATCCCGATACCGAGGTGATCATGATCACCGGATACGCCACGGTGGATTCCGCCATAGATGCGATGAAGGGCGGAGCCTACCATTATATTGCCAAGCCATACAAGCTTGATGAGGTGCGGCAGGTTGTGCGGGAAGCCCTGGAAAAAACCAGGCTCAAGCGGGAAAACAGCCGGCTGCGGGAGCACCTCAAGGCCTTTCAGGGAGAAGCCCGGATCATCACCGATAACCCCGGGATGAAAAAGTTGCTGGCCACTGCAGAGCAGGTTGCCACCTCGGACAGCAATGTTGTGATCTGCGGGGAGTCCGGCACCGGCAAGGAGCTATTGGCCCGATTTGTCCACGCCTGCAGCAACCGTCGGAACGGTCCTATGCTGTCCGTTAATTGCGGGGCATTTCAGGAGGAATTGCTGGCCAATGAGCTTTTTGGTCACGAGAAAGGGGCCTTTACCGGGGCGGTGGAGATGAAGAAGGGGCTGGTGGAGATGGCCGATGGCGGCACCCTTTTTCTCGATGAGATCACCGAAATGTCTCCGGCTATGCAGGTGAAACTCCTTCGGGTGATCCAGGAAAAAGAGGTGATGCATCTCGGCGGAGTAGCGCCGATCAAGGTGAATGTACGTTTTCTCGCGGCCACCAACCGAAACCTGCCGGAGGAGGTAAAGCTGGGTAATTTCCGGCAGGATTTGTACTTTCGGATCAACGTGGTGGCCCTTAATATCCCGCCCTTGGCTGAACGCAAGGATGACCTGCCCCTGCTGATCCAGCATTTTATCAGGAAATACGGGGTGTTGATGCACAAGGAAGTGCGAAACATCGATCCGGAAGTTGTGGATATTCTGATGCGCTATGATTTTCCTGGCAATGTCCGGGAGCTGGAAAACATCATTGAGCGCGGGGTTGCTCTGGCCAGCGGCGACACCATTGAAGTCGGTCATCTGCCGGAAGACTTGCGCGGCGCCTGTTTCCAAACCTTCCGCAGGAAGAGTGGCGGGATTCCGAGTCTTGCCGATCAGGAACGGGCTTATATCGAATGGGTATTAAAAGAGCACGGGGACAACAAGAGTCTGGCTGCACAGGCCCTGGGCATTGACCGGGTTTCCCTCTGGCGCAAGATCAAGAAATACGAGAATGAAGAGTGAGGAGTGCTGGGCAGGCAACCTTCTCAGTGGGATATTGCAGCGTCGGTGTTGGGTGTGGGGGGCAATAACAGGCCAAAACCGCTGCCCAGCCTGCGAATCAACTCGATGAAACTGTGAGGCAGCGGCAGATCGCGGTCAACCAGGAGGATGCCCAGTTCTTGCGCTTGCTGGAGGATGGCGGTGTTGTCCAGACCTTCCTGATGGTCGCACAGCGATTGGATGCGAAGGGCATCGGTAAGGGGGATGCGTATCTCCTCAAGCATGCCTCCGAGACTGGTCTGCTCCTTGGCAATGAGGTCCGCATGGTTCCGGGCGAAAACCACAAAGGATTCTTCCTGGGACGGGGTGCCGAAAATTGTATTGACCAGCGCTCCGGCAAATTTGCCGATGATGGGCGGTTCCAGCTCGGGATATTTTTTTGCCAGACTATCTTTTATTTTTTTAAACGAAATCATCTTCACGATCTCTACGCCTTCGCGCAGAATCGGAATCAGCTTGCTTTCAAAGGCCATGAATCCAATCCTTCCTGAACCTGCACGGACGTACAGGCTGGTTGTTTTTGGGTGGGAGCGCGGGTCAGGATGCGGGTCAGGTGAAAAGATCCGGTTCGCCGGTGACCTTGCGGATGAGCTCGCGGTAGTCCTGAGCGCCGTTGGACCCGGGGGCAAACTCAAAAATGGTCTGACCATACGCCGGAGCTTCGGACAGCCGGACATTGTAACGGATCGGGGAGCAGACCTTTTCCCCGTAAATTTTTTCAATCTCCTCCAGAAACTCGCTCCCCCGCTTTACCCGCATATCGCGGAAGGTGGGGAGAATGTATCGAAGCTGGACTTCTTTGCGGAACTTCTGGATTGAGGCGATACTTTTCAGGAACTCTCCAAACCCTTGGATGGACATGACCTCCAGGGAAACAGGGGTCATCAATTCGTTTACATAAAAAAGAACATTGACGGTGAGCGGGTCCCATCCCGGCGAGGTGTCCACCACCACATAGTCGTAGTCTTTTTCAAGCGGTGTCAGGGCCTGGGCAATGGTGAGTTCGCCGCCGTAGTCCTTGCGGTCGATGAGGCGTTTGAGCCCTGCCAGGGATTTACCTCCGGCTAAAATCCACAGATTCTTGCGAGCTTGAACAATTGCTTCCTGAGGGGGCAGTTCACCGGTCACGAGTTCGGTAAGGCCGCCCTTGGGCTTCACGCCCAGCATGAAACTCGATTGTCCCTGGGTGTCGGTATCAACCAGGAGGACTTTTTTTCCGGCCAGGGCAAGACCGGCCGCGAGGTTCACCGAGGTTGTGGTTTTGCCGACCCCGCCTTTGCTCAAAGAAACACCGATTCTTCTGGTTTCTCCACTTGGTGGAATCCCGGGGGACGGATCCGGATCAGGCGAGGCTTCGAGTGAAATTGGCTGCGGCCCGGGAACTGGGGCAGGAGGAGGCGAATCTGCCTTCGGAATATCGAGAGGAAACTGTTGCCCGCAGCCTTGGCAACGAGCCATCTTGACATTGGGCGGGATTCTTTTCTCATCGATATTGTGGTCTTTTTTGCAATGAGGACAAGTGATTATCATTGTGAAGTCTCCGGGCCTGGTGTGGCCAACTTCTTGTTATTTCTGATGAATGTCTTTTAAAATCTCTTTGATCAGATGGCTTTTTTCGCCTTTTTCCTCAAATTCCTTGAGGATCATCCTGAGCGCCTGGTTCACAATCCGTGACTTTGAAATTTTGGATTTTACGCGTGGATGCACAAGTTCGTTTATTTTATCCCGCGCGTCATCAAGATCAGCGAAAATCTCTTCGGAAAGATAGTGGGTGGACTTTTTCTTGCTCTCACTGACGGGGTTTTTTTTCTGATCCTGGGACGAAGAGCTACCGGTAGGATGCTTGACGCTTTCCGATTCTCCGGTGCGATGAATCAGCCTGGCAAGGGATGAAGCTTCGTGCGTCGCGTCCTCTGACGACCCTTTGAGAAGGTCATCCATGATATCCTGTTTATTTTTTGCCGCCATTCTTCTCTGGGTCCATGATGAGGTTGCAGTTCAATCCCGGCCACGGTCGGCAGCGTCGCTTGTTTTACCAAAGAGTCTGATGTGGTGAGCGGTGAGAAAATGCTGCAGGGTCTGCTCTTCATTTTGGCCAAGGTTGATGAACTCGATTCCGCAGTGGTACTCGCCGGAGGTTTCGATCGGTGAGATGTGGGTGGTTTTTCCCCGGAGGGTGATGGTGTTGTTGCCGATATGCAGTGTGATGCTGCAGGGGGATCCTGCCTGGAAGGCGCCAGGGGAGGACAGGATGAGGCCAAGGCCGCGACTGCCGATATCGCATACACGGTGGGTGAGACCATCGATTTCGGCGCAGACCGGATCATCATCGGCAATGGGTTCGCGATAGTTCTTGCGGATGATTTTTTCAAGGTCGGCGGCCTTAGGAGTGGCCCCGTCCGGAGCGACAGGCAAGTCCTTAAGCTCCCAGTGCGCTGTTTCTTCAGGACCGCTTTTTTTGTTGGTCATTACCGGCTCCTTGTGATCATGTGCTGACAGGAGGGAAAAAGCTTGAAAAAAAGAGCCTGCTCCCAAAGGCGTGCGAATATACAGGAGATGTTTGATTATTCATTGGCATCGCCAATATTGTCAAGGAAAAACAGTCAGTTGTTGCGCTATGACCAGGGCAGGATCGGGTGGTCGCCGCGGAAAAAATCCGGAGGCGGCCACGTCGAAGATCTTCCGCATACAGGTTTTGTCGGCAGGGCGGGACGAAGTGCTTATCCCAACTCGGGCAATTTTACCTTAAGGGTTTCCTTGTCCGCAGTGCGCTCGATTTTCACCTGAACTTCGACCTGATCATTTTTAAGGCCAAGGATCAGTGGCAGGCCACCCTTGTCTTCATCCAGATGAATGATGGCGCGCATGATGGCGATGATCCTCTCGAAGACAACCCTTGTTGGCGGGCGCAGGGCGATTTTTTCATCATCGTGCTTGATGGTGACGGTAATCTTGTCTTTTTTTCGCTTGATGGAAAGTTGGTGAGCCTTTTCGGTCAGAGCGAAGAGCAGGGAGAGGGCCAGGTAACGGAGGGCGTCCTCCTGAATGTCGGCGGAGGGGGCATCCGCTACTTTCTGGATAGTAGGGGCATAGTCTGTGCCAAGATAACAGTCACACATTTCCATCAGTTTCAGGTGCAGATTAGGGTCATGTATTTCCATGGCGTCTCCAGTCATGGTTCTGTTGTTAAGATAATCCCATCGGCCTTTGTTTATGCGCTCATATTGCTATGAACGGCTTTGTCGTGTCAAGGGAAAGGATACTGAACGCCGAGGGTTTTCAGGAAAGGCGGTTTTTGGATGCCTGAAAGAACTTTGACAGCATGGCACCAGCCTGCTATATTTTCCGATCGCTGGAGATAGGAAAAGCACACGGCCAACGCGTTGCATTATTGTCATTGATATGTGTCCTCATTCCTTTTTTTGCAGGACCATCAACCATTGAGAAGGCAAGGAGATCCGGAGCATGAAAACCGACCAATCGCATATCCTGTTTGCAAAAGCGCAGCAGCTTATTCCCGGTGGAGTGAACAGCCCGGTGCGGGCTTGTAAATCCGTGGGCTGTGAGCCGCTCTTTGTCAAAAGAGCCGCTGGCTCTAAAATCTATGATGTGGATGGCAACGAGTTTCTCGATTTTGTCTGCTCCTGGGGGCCGATGATTCTAGGGCATAATCATCCGTCCGTGGTCGAGGCCATTGAAAAAACCCTGCGGAACGGCACCAGCTTTGGCGCGCCCTGTTCCTTGGAGATAGAGCTGGCCGAGCTGGTAATCAAGGCTCTGCCCTCGGTGGAAAAAGTGCGGTTTGTCAGCTCGGGAACCGAGGCGACCATGAGCGCCATCCGAGTGGCCAGGGGCTACACCGGTCGCAAGGTGGTGGTGAAGTTCGATGGCTGTTACCATGGCCATGCCGATAGTTTTCTGGTCAAGGCCGGTTCCGGGGTGATCACTCTCGGCATTCCCGGGAGCCCTGGGGTGCCTGAGGATATCGTCAAGAATACGGTTTCCATTCCTTATAATAACCCGGAGATCCTGGAAAAGACCCTGCGTGACAAGAAACTGGATATCGCCTGCGTGATCGTCGAGCCTGTTGCCGGAAACATGGGGGTTGTCGCCCCGGAGCCGGGATTTCTCCAAAAAATGCGCTCCCTGACCGCCGAGTTGGGCATAGTCCTGATCTTCGATGAGGTGATCACCGGGTTGCGCCTGGCCCAGGGCGGAGCGCAGGAATACTTTGGCGTCATGCCGGATCTCACCTGTCTGGGTAAGATCATCGGCGGCGGCTTGCCGGTTGGGGCCTATGGCGGAAAAAGGGAACTCATGGATATGGTCTCTCCGGTTGGTCCGGTGTATCAGGCCGGAACCCTGTCCGGTAATCCCTTGGCCATGGCGGCAGGCATCGCCACCATGCAGCAACTGGCCCAACCCGGATTTTATGCCGCGTTGGAGGAGAAATCGGCCCGCTTTGCCCGTGGCTTGGTCATGTTGGCTGAAAAATACCTGCCCGGCCAGACCACCCTGAATCGGGTGGGCTCCATGATGACCGCTTTTTTTGCCGTCGGGCCGGTGGTTGATTTTGATTCGGCCATGAAGGCGGATACCGAAAGATATGGTCGGCATTTCAGGGAGATGCTGGCACAGGGGATCTGGCTGGCGCCTTCTCAGTTCGAGGCCGCTTTCATCTCATCCGCCCAGAGCGAAGCCGAGTTGGCCATGGCACTGGAGAAAACTGAATGCTCATTCAAAAAGTTGGCTAAATGAGAAAAAAGCCGTTGACTTTGGGGGGATGCAATGCTAGTAATCCAAACGGTCGTAACTCGACAGATTCTTTATCCGAACAGTACGACATGGGCTGAAGATGTCCAGTAATCGAAAAGATACGCTGCGGCTGCTGGCTCATTTCAGCACCGTCGGCATGACCGTGGCCTTCTCCATCTTTATCGGAGTCGGCATTGGTTACTATCTGGACCATAAGGTCTTTGGCGGCAGAACGTCTCCCTGGCTGACCCTTATTTTTCTCGGGTTTGGGGTGGCGGCAGCCTTTAAAAACCTGTATGACATGGCCAACAGAAAGGATCTCTGATGGCGCCCAGTGGTTCGAAAGCATCACCGGGTGAAGTGTCGCTCAGTAAGGTCATGGTCTATAACTGGCTTCTGCTGGGGGTGTTGACCGGCATGAGTTGGATGGGGTATTCAGGATTTCATGCCCTCTCCGTTTTTATCGGCGGAGCGATTGCCAACCTCAGCTTCCTGTTTTTGAAAAGGGATCTGCTCAGGTTGTTGGCTGGGCCGCTTGAAGCGGTCAAGCCGTTGTTTTTTATGCGATATTATCTGCGTCTGTCCGTGGTCGTGGGTGTTCTTTTCCTTCTGGTCAGGTACCAGTTGGTTCACACCCTCGCATTGCTGGTTGGCCTGTCCACAGTGCTCTTGGGCATCGGGCTTGCCGTTATGGTCGCAGCAAGAAGTATTTATTCGATAAAGTAGTACAAGGTTAAGGAGGCTCGTACGGTCCATGGAACATCCAATACTGTTTATCTCGGTGATTCTGCAAAGTCTGGGTATGCCCGTTCCCCACGGCCCTGTCGGGGATACGCTGTTGGCCAAGTTGGTTTCCCCGCATATGACATACACCTGGTTGGTTATGCTCTTTCTGATCATTGTCCCCAAGCTGACCCTGGGCACGATGTCCCTGGTTCCGGGTAAGGGCCAGAATTTCTGGGAGGTCATCATCGGCGGACTTGAGGGGTTCATGGCGGACAACATGGGCAAGGAAGGGGCAAGAATGATGTTCCCCATGCTCGCCACCTTTGCCCTTTATATTCTGGTTGCGAATATGATTGGCCTCATGCCGGGCTTCATGTCTCCGACTTCCAACCTCAATATTACCGTAGCCTGTACTCTGATCGTGTTTTTCACCACCCATATCCTGGGGGTGAAGTTCCATGGCATCGGCTATGTTAAGCATTTCCTCGGACCCATTCCCTGGCTGATTCCCCTTATGCTCCCCATCGAGCTCATCAGCCATTTCGCTCGTATTCTTTCTCTCTCCATTCGTCTTTTCGGCAACATCATGGCTAAAGAGACCCTGCTGGGCATTCTGTTTATGCTGGCTGGGGCGTATTTTGCCCCGCTGCCGATTCTGTGTCTTGGCGTGTTTGTTTCCATTGTGCAGGCGCTGGTTTTTCTGCTGCTCTCGATTCTCTATTTTTCCGCCGCCATGGAACATGCCCATTAATTTGTGTATCCGGTTCTTTGTGAACTAATGAAGAAGGCCAATTATAAAAAATTTTTTGGAGGAAGTACGATGAAGAAAGCAGGAATTTTGTCCGTATTGATGGTTTTGGCACTGTCCACCGTAGCAATGGCTTCTGAGGCTGGCGCAGAGATGGCTGCCACCGCTGCTCCCGCTGCGAACCTTGCCCTGATCTGCCTTGCTGCTGCTCTGTCTGTTGGCGTTGCTGCTCTTGGTTGCGGTATCGGCATGGGTGCTGGTATCGGCGGCGCATGCTCCGGTATCGCTCGTAACCCTGAGGCTTCCGGCAAGATCACCGTTACCATGATCATCGGTCTGGCTTTGATCGAGTCTCTGACCATTTACGGCCTGGTTATCTCTCTGATCCTGTTGTTCGCGAATCCGCTGCTCAAGTAATTTTTTCGCGCTATTTTAGGTGTGTAAGGCCGCAGGGGATTCCCTGCGGCCTTTTCTGCTTTCTGGGGTTGTCCGATCATGAGCGAAGTCGTTGTCCATCCCACTCGCGGCAAGAACGAACCGCAACTTCCTCCCTGCGGGATTCTGCTGATAAATCCGACGGAGGCACGTCAGGCATCGCAGCTTTATGGTCAAGAGGGCTGGACCCGGCATTTTCTTTTTCACAGCAATCTCCATCGTGCCCAATCTCCCCCCATGTTCTGGGCAGGCCCGGCTGTTGGTGCGCCCATGGCAGTTATTTGCCTGGAAAAGCTCATCGCTCTCGGAGCCCGGAGGATCATTGTCTGCGGCTGGTGCGGGTCGCTTCAGCAGGACCTTGGCGTGGGTGATCTGGTGCTGCCGACCAGTGCCGTCAGCGAGGAGGGGACTTCGGTCCATTACCCTGTGTCCGGGGTGATTGAATCCTCTTTCCGGTTGCGTCAGGGGCTGAAGGATTTTTTTTCCGGCACGGGAAAAGAACTCAAGGAGGGGATGGTCTGGACCACCGACGCCCTGTACCGCGAGACACGGGAAAAGGTTGTCCGTTACGGCCGAGAGGGTATTCTTGCAGTTGATATGGAATACTCCGCACTCATGCAGGTTGCCGCTTTTCGTCAGGTAGAACTGGCCGCCGTCATGCTGGTGTCGGATTTGTTATGGAAGGACCCATGGCGTCCTGATTTTCAGGGCAAGGAATTTCGCAAGCGTTCGCAGGGGTTGGTGGCCGATCTTTTTCGATGTGTCGGCGGTCTTTCCCCTGAATAAAAAATATTGAGGCGATGATGCGTACCGTTTTTACTGTCAGTCTTGGCTGTCCTAAAAATTTGGTGGATACGGAGCTCATGCTCGGCTTGCTTGTCGAGGCCGGTTATGCGCCTTGTGATGAGGCGGAAGAGGCCGATCTGCTGCTGGTCAATACCTGCGGTTTTATCCAGTCCGCCGTGGAAGAAGGGATCGAGGAGATCCTGAGCCTGGCGGAGGTCAAGGAGAACTACCCTGACAAAAAACTGGTGGTGGTCGGCTGCATGGTGCAACGATATGGCGCGGACCTGGCCAGTGAGCTGCCCGAGGTCGATCTCTTCATCGGCACCGAGGGTACCCAGGATATCGTCAGCAAGCTCAAGGGGCTTGGCCAAGCGAAAAAACCGATGGTGCATCTGGCCCCGCCCACCTTTTTGCTGGATTCTACTTTGCCGCGGCGGCTTTCTTCGCCGGCGCATCGGGCGTATATGAAGGTGACCGAGGGGTGCTCCAACCGGTGCGCCTATTGCCTGATTCCCTCTCTGCGCGGTGACCTTCGCAGCCGGCAGCTTGGCGATCTGGTGACTGAGGCGGCGATGCTTGCGGAAAACGGTGTGCAGGAGCTGACTTTTGTCGCTCAGGATCTCACCGCCTACGGGCTTGATCTCGGCCCTGGCGCTCCCCGGCTGGTGGAGTTGCTGGACGCACTTTTGCGAGCGTCCAGCATCCCCTGGTTCCGGTTGCTGTATCTCTATCCCACCCGGGTAACCACAGAGCTTCTTGAGTTTATCGCAGCGAATCCCAGGGTTGTTCCCTATTTGGATATTCCTCTCCAGCATGTATCGGATCGGGTCTTGAAGGGAATGAATCGGCCTTATGGCCGCAAACAGATCGAGATGCTTCTGGCGAAGATTCGTTCGATTTTGCCCCAGGGTGCAATCCGAACCACCTTCATGGTTGGCTTTCCTGGTGAAAACGAAGCGGATGTACAAGAACTTGCCGATTTTATGCAGGAGCAGAAATTGGCGCATGTCGGTATCTTTGGGTACTCAAACGAAGAGGGATGCGCGGCCTACAATTTGTCCGGACAATGCAGCGAAGAGGAAAAGAGCGAACGCCGTCAGCGGCTCATGGAGCTGCAGGGCAGGATCTCTCTTGCCGCAAATCAGGCAATGGTCGGCAGGGTCGAAAAGGTGCTGGTCGAGGGCTGGAGTCGGGAAACCGACTTGTTACTGGAAGGGCGAACCCGTTTTCAGGCCCCTGAGATAGATGGCTGTGTTTATATCAACGCCGGCGTCGCCAGTCCGGGTGATATTGTGGATGTCCGGATTACCGAAGCCCATCCCTATGATCTCGTTGGCGAGATTTTATACGCAACGGCAGGTGCTGGGTCGGAGTCTGACTAGTCAGCCGATTCGTTGACCCGTTCTTTCAGTTCCTTGCCCACCTTGAAAAAGGGAAGTTTTTTTGGCTTGACCTTGATTTTTTCTCCGGTCTTCGGGTTGCGCCCGAAATACGAATCGTATTCTTTGACCACAAAACTGCCAAAGCCACGAATTTCAATGCTCTCGCCATTTGCCAGGGCATCGCCCATGGCGTCTAGGATGGTGGTCACTGCCGAACTCGCATCCCTTAGGGGGACATGCATCTCTTCGGCAAGTGCTTCGATCAACTCCGATTTATTCATCGTCCTTCTCCGATGTGCTGCCATTAAAAAAACAATATAAAATACAAGGAGATAAAACATCTTAAACAGCTAAGTGCTCAATTGTAAAGAGGATTTTTTCAAGAGAAAATAAGAGCGAGATCAGCAGGCGTGAGCCGCCTGTATTTACCGGCAGGCAAACCGCCAAGCCGCAGTCCTCCGTAGGCGATGCGTTTGAGTGCGAGAACCCTGTGGCCAATGGCCTGGAACATCATCCGAACCTGCCGTTTTCTTCCTTCGTGAATGGTAATTTCCAGGGTGGTTGTTGCCGGTTCCTTAGTGATAATGCTCACCCGCGCCGGCCAGGTTTTTTTCCCCTCAAGTTCAAGACCCTCTTCAAGCAGGCGGATTTTTTCAGGTGTTGGCAGGCCGCGGACCGTGGCCTGGTATGTTCGTTCTATTTCAAAGCGGGGGTGGAGGATGCGTTCGGCAAAGTCACCGTCATTGGTCATGATCAGAGCGCCTTCGGTGTCAAAATCAAGGCGGCCTACGGGAAAGACCCGGCTGGTGATGTCGGTGAGCAGGGATGTGACAATGGGTCTTCCCTGCGGGTCGTGGAGGGTTGTGACATAGCCCCGGGGTTTATTGAGCAGGAGGTATATTTTTTCTTCCTCCTGGCGAAGAGGGCGTCCTTCAAAGGCGACAACCTGCCTGTCCGGGTCAACCCGGCAGCCCATTTCCGTGACAACTTTGCCGTCCACCGTGACTTTTCCCTGCCGGATGAGCTCTTCGGCATTGCGCCGAGAGGCTATGCCGGCCTTGGCCAGGATTTTTTGTAACCGTTCTTCGGGCATGGAAATGTACTTTAGAATCAGGCCCGGAAGGGCGTGGTAGCTGGGCAGCAGGAAAAATTGCGTTTAAGAGGGGAATATCCGGGGAGGGGCAGCAGCGGTTCAGGCATGGTAATCGCCGCGTCTCAGCTTGGCGGCTTCGACGTATGAGGCGGTGGCCACACGCTCAAGCAAGGCGGAGAGCGGGTTGTTTTCCGGGAGTTGATTTTTCAGGTTGACCAGAGCTGCTGTATCACCTTCAAGCGCCGCGGCAAATGGCTCAAGGTCCTGAGCTGAAAAAGAGGAATTGCCCAGGGCGGCGCTGAAATTTTCCAAGGTGTTGATGGTGTCTTCCGCAAGGGCAAGACTGTTGAGCCTGAGAGCAGCGGGTACCGGCGCAGTGGCTGAAACGGCTGGTATGTCAGAGCTGGGAGTGCTTTTGTTTGCTGCCAGTTCCTGCTTGAGGATATCCTGAAAAGAGGGGCCCGAGGTCGCGGCGGAATTCTTGCCGATGGGTGAAGCATCCTGCTGGCCGGGAATAACCGATGTGATTTTCATAGTGGGCGCTCCATGGTTGTTAACTATCCTTTATATAACATATCTATTCGGCAGGATGATCGTCAATCTTTAATGGAAAGACACCATAAAATTTTCTTTATCAGCGCAGGCGGGATGGCAGGATCTTGTTCATTTTTTCATCCACCAATCGTTTGGTTTTTTCGTCCACCTCAAGAACTTCTGGGTACCAAGGCTTCAGCCGGCAATCAAAGATGATAGGCGGTGTCAGGCCGGGATGAAAGCGGCGGAGCTCGGTTGCCGCCGCATGGATATCCGCTGCGGGCTCGAAGCGGGTGAAAACGGTCCAGAGAAATTCCTGTAAGTTTTCCGTGGCCGCCTGTGCATCGTCAACCAGTACCACCACCTGCCAATCGGCGAGGGCGGGGCAGTGGGCCAGACGGGCGGGAAGATCCTGCTGCCGGGTAAAAGTATCCCCTTGCACCACCAGGGTGCCGGGAAGATAGGCCCGAGCCTTGTCGCAGCCCTGGGGCAGCTCGCCGTGAAAGGATTCCGGCAAAATACGGCGGGGTTCCTTGCCAAGACCCATCATCATGGCCTTGGAACCATTGTTCACCGAGGGACCGGTGTAATCCAAGGTATCCTGAGAGACATTGGCAAAAACGAAGAGATCTGTCTGCCAGTTGATTCGCTCCAGCACATGGACCCACAGCCGCTTGAAGTCCGTCACTTCAATCTCGCCATCGGTCAGGATCAGGAATTTGGTGAGCGACAACTGGCCCTCGCCCAGGATGCGCAGGCCCGAGGCAAAAGCCTCGCGGGCGTAGCGGTTGGTGACTTTGGCCGCGGCCAGGCAGTGGAAGCCCGTTTCGCCGAAGGTTTTGAGTTGACGCACTCCGTTCATCACCAGGGGGAAGAGCGGGGATAACAGGTCCTGGAGATAGTCGCCGATGTAGAAATCCTCCTGCCGAGGGTGGCCCACGACCGTGGCTGGATAGATGGCGTCGCGGCGATGGTAGAGCCGTTCGATTTGGAAAACCGGGTAGTCATGAGTGAGCGAATTATAGCCGTAATGGTCGCCAAAGGGGCCTTCGGGGCGGCGTATGTGGGGCGGGACAAACCCCTTGGCCGCGAATTCGGCGTGGGCGACCAGGGGATGGCCGCCAGCCGGATCGCGGGTAATGGGCAGTTTTTCTCCGAGGAGCAGGGAGGCCAGCATCAACTCCGGGATGTTTTCCGGCAAAGGGGCAATGGCTGCCAGCATCAGGGCCGGCGGCCCGCCGATGAACAGGGTCATGGGCAGGGATTCGTTGCGGCTTTCCGCCGCATGATAATGGTAGCCGCCGCCCTTGTGGATCTGCCAGTGGATGCCGGTGGTGCAGTCATCGTAACGCTGGATGCGGTACATGCCCAGATTATGGCCGCGGCCGTCCGGGTGTTCGGTATAGACCAAGGGCAGGGTGACAAACGGGCCGCCGTCCGTGGACCATGAAGTGAGCAGGGGAAGTTCGCTCAAACGGGCGGGAGTCTGGCAGACTTCTAATATGGGAGCCTTGGACGTCGGTATTTTTTTTAAGCCTACTTTGGTGGCCTGACCCAGCAGGGAGCGCATCTCCCAGATCTTGCCCAGGCTGGGCGGCATGAGAGTTTCCGCCGTTCGGACCAGGTCGGCCACGAATTGCTGGGGGCGTTTGCCAAAGGCCAGCTCGAGCCTGCGGGCAGTGCCGAAGAGGTTGGTGACCACCGGAAAGCTGCTGCCTTTGACATTGGTGAATAAAAGGGCGGGGCCGCCTTGGGCGATGACCCGACGATGGATCTCGGCAATCTCCAGATGCGGGTCAACAGGGGTGGAAATCTCGAGCAGGGAATTATCCCGCCGTAATATTTCGAGAAAGGCCCTGAGATCTCTGATAATATTCTGGCTCACCTTTGCGCTCTCCTTGATGATATGCTATTTTGTGAGGATAAATGGTGGGTTAATTCTTGATGGGGGTGTAATCAGCCCAGTGTGCTGTTGTGTGTGGCTTCATACAGTTCCGGCACAATACGACTATGCCGCAGGAGGTCGGGTTTTTCCGGCGCCGTCAATCCTTGAGGAATAGGCGGTGGTATTCTTTTTCGCTACAATGCTTATGCATCAGGCGGGAGAGAAAATCAAGGAGCGAGGTGATTTCACCGTCTTCCAGGCGGGGAATGAGCGTCTGTAAAAAGGTCGGTTCGGCGAATCGTTGCAGGAATGCCGCCAGGGAAAGCTCATCGGTTTCCCGGTTGAGGCCAAAGCAGATGTTTGCTGCTTTCAGGGGAGTGGGGGGTGTCTCTGGAGTGTGCATGGCGGCTTCCGGTAATTTGTGGTTAACAAATGATCGCTTTTACAAGCAAATGAGGGAAAAATGTCAGGTCAGTGGGTAACCCTGGAAAACGGGACGCAATCCACCGAGTCTCGGGTGCTTATTCGGATGGCTCTTGACCGGCTGCGGGAAAAAAGAGAGCTCGTTTCCCTGGTGCACAAAGGCTATCAATCTCCGAAAACGGTCATCGTCAACTACGATGATCGGATGCTTGAGATTGACAAGCCCATTGACTGGCCCGGGACCCAGGAAATTATCCATATCTTGTTCAAAGATGAAGCCATGGTCTGGAACAAGGTGCGGGTTCAGGTGGCGCAGACCACCGAGAGCAGCATCTTTACCGAGTTTCCCTCGACCCTGTACCGCCTTCAGCGCCGCTCCAACTATCGGGTTGGTGTTCCCAACGGCAGCACGGTCATGTTCATGCATAAAAATGAAATGCGCCAGGGGTTTCAGGTCATTGATGTCAGCGCCAACGGTATTTTCGTGTGCACCGACAGGTTTGCCCCTCTTGAGCTAGGGGATGTTCTCCTTGATCTGGCCGTATTTTTTCCCGGCGCCGGAACCGGGCTGAGCGCCGGCATTTATATGAACATCAGTAAGGCAAAGGTAATGCGGGCAACCCGGGGAGACAATAAAAAATATTGCTATGGCATCCTTTTTGATCTTACCAAGGGCGAAGAGGAGACGCTTCTCCAGTATGTACGTTTGCGGGAGCGGGAGCTGTTGCGCAAGGGGATGTTCTGATTTTTCCCATGTGCTAGGCGATGCGCCATAAAACCTTGCGGGATCGAGGCCCGTCAAATTCGCAGAAAAAGATTTTCTGCCAGGTGCCGAGTTGGAGTTTTCCGTTTTCAATAAAAATCGTTACCGAACTGCCGACAAGCGAGGCCATGACATGGGCCGGGGAGTTGCCTTCCAGGTGCTGGTAAGGATGATTCATCGGCACGATTTTTTGCAGGGCGGCAAGAATATCGGTCTGTACGGCAGGGTCTGCCCCTTCGTTGATGGTCAGGCCGGCGGTGGTATGCGGGTTGTACACATGGCAAACCCCATCAGCGATGTTGCTTGCGCTCACAACCTGTTGGACCTGGGCGGTAATGTCGGAAAGCTGCATGGTTTTCGAGGTTGCAACGGCAAAGGTTCCTGTCGGCATGGAAGATCTCCTGGTCCGAAAAGATTAATCAGGCAGAGGGTGGTTCCGCGACGGCTCATAAGTTCTGCAAGAAAATTGTACGGTTATGACTATAATAGATTGCGGAACGTGTCAAATTGATTATAGAGCGCATTGGAGAAAAACAGGGAAGGTCTATGGTGGAGAAAGTTTTTCAAAATCTGCAGTGGCTCGGCCATGATGCTTTTCTGCTGCGGGGTGCGGGCAAGAGTATCTACTTCGATCCCTTCCAGCTTGCTCCGGGGCTGCCGCCTGCCGACATCATCTGTATTTCCCATGCACATCGCGATCATTGTTCTCCCGAAGATGTGCTCACGATCCAGCAGCCTTCCACGCGCATTGTTACCGAAACACAGGCCGCAGCAAAGCTTAAAGGCGAGATCATGATTCTTGCTCCGGGCGAGCGGTGCGAGGTGGATGGCGTCACCATCGAAACGGTTCCAGCCTACAATACCAACAAGCAATTTCATCCTCAGTCCAATGGCTGGCTGGGGTTTATTCTCACCGTTGACGGTGTGCGGGTGTATCATGCCGGAGATACCGATTATATCCCGGAGATGAAAAATATTCAGGCTGATATCGCCCTGCTGCCTGTTTCAGGCACGTATGTGATGACCGCCGAGGAAGCGGCGCAGGCGGCTCTCGCCATTGGACCCAAGATCGCGGTGCCCATGCACCATGGTGCCATTGTCGGTTCAGCCGATGATGCAAAGCGCTTTGCCGCAGCGCTTGCCGGACGGATACGGGTGGAAATCCTTGACCGCTGATACTTCGCAATATTTTCCGGTTTGTCTCAAGATCGCCGGGCGGCAATGTCTGGTCAGCGGCGGCGGGCGGGTTGGCGAGCGCAAGGTGAAAGGGTTGCTTGACCATGGCGCCAAAGTCAAGGTGATCAGTCCCGAATTGAGTGAGTCCCTTTCCGCCCTGGAGCAGGCAGGCACGATTGACTGGCTGCCCCGGTTGTATCAGGAGGGGGATCTTGCCGGGGCTTTTCTGGTGATTGCCGCCACCGATGACCCTGCCGTGCAGGAGCGGGTTCATGCCGAGGCCGAAGAGCTGAACATCCTTCTGAATGTTGCGGATGTGCCCAAGTGGTGTAATTTTATTCTTCCGGCCACGGCGCGGCGGGGAGATCTCTCTGTTTCCGTTTCCACCGCAGGAAAAAGCCCGGCTCTGGCAAGTACTCTGCGCCAGGCGCTGGAGGTTCAGTTCGGGCCGGAATATGGGGTTCTGGTGAATATCCTCGGGGCTCTGCGGGAGACCGTTCTGGCCGGCGGCAGGCCGCATGAGGAAAACAAAGTGATTTTTGCCCGACTGGCCGATCCCGAGATGGCGGTTTGGATCAAGGAAGACCTCTGGAACAAGCTTGCCCAGCATATCCGGGAAGTACTGGGTCCTGATGTCTCCCTCGGTTGCCTGGAGACGGCCAAACAGGAATATCAGCAATATTCAGGAGCGATGCGATGACTCTGTTTTTTCAACTCACCCTGTATCTGTATCTCCTTGCCACAGCAGTATATGTGTTCCATTTTCTTTCCCAAAAGAAACAGGTGCGGGCTGTTGCCCGGGCAATTCTTCTCACGGGCGGCATCCTGCATACCGTTTATTTTGTTGTTCGGTATGTCGCTGCGGGACATACCCCGCTGACCAGCAACCATGAAGCGGTTTCTTTTTTTGCCTGGTCGATGACCTGGGCTTTTTTGTCTTTCTGGTGGAAGTATCGGGTGAAAAATTTTGGGGTCTTTGTTACTCCGCTTATTTCTCTTCTGATGCTGATTGCCGCTTTTTCCTCTCAGGAGATGGCCCCGTTGCCCCCCGCTCTCAAGAGTTACTGGTTGCCGGTGCATGCCAGTATCGCCATCATGGCCAACGGCTTCATGGCTTTGGCTTTCTGTGGCGGGATTATGTACCTTCTGCAGGAGCGGGAGATCAAAAAGAAAAAGTTCGGGATATTTTACAGTCGACTGCCCTCGCTGGAGGCGCTTGATAACCTGAACCAGCATTGCCTGGCCCTGGGTTTCCTGCTGCTGACCTTGGGGATCATCACAGGTTCCGTCTGGGCAAAGCAGGCCTGGGGGACTTATTGGCAGTGGGATCCCAAGGAAACCTGGTCGCTTATCACCTGGCTCATTTATGCGGCTATTCTGCATCAGAGGCTTACCATGGGCTGGCGGCGCAGGCGGGCGGCCATCATGGCCATTGTCGGGTTTGGGGCGGTTCTTTTTACCCTGTGGGGGGTAACGTATTTGTTGGGAGGAGTGCACTCCTATGTTGGCTGAAAGTATTGTCATCATCGGCGTGAATCATAAGACCGCTCCGGTGGCGGTGCGGGAGAAGCTGGCCTTTTCCGGGGATTGCGCCGGTCCGCTGCTGACCTTGATGGATATTGATGGGTGCCGGGAGTGTTGCTTCCTTTCCACCTGTAATCGGGTGGAAGTTATTTTTGTGGCAAGCGACCCGGCAGTGGCGGCAGTGGCTGTGCGGGGCTTCCTTTTTGCCAAGAGCGGCCTTGGTGATGCCGAGGCCCAGCAGTACAGCTATCTCTACCAAGGAAAAGAAGCGGTTGCGCATCTATACAATGTGGCCGCCAGCCTCGATTCCATGGTGGTGGGCGAACCTCAGATACTGGGGCAACTGAAGCAGGCCTACCGTGATGCGGTGGAGCAGAAAACCACCGGGGTTATCTTGAACCGGTTGTTGCACAAATCTTTTTCCGTGGCAAAAAGGGTGCGCACCGAAACAAATATCGGTGGCAGCGCGGTTTCCATCAGTTACGCGGCAGTACAACTGGCAAAAAAGATTTTCGGGAGTTTGCAGGACAAGGCCGTTCTGCTGGTGGGGGCCGGGGAGATGGCCGAACTGGCGGCCGAGCATCTGGTTCGCCAGGGGATCGGCCGGGTAATTGTGGCCAACCGGACTTTGGAGCGGGCCGCCAAGCTGGCACGCAAGTTCAACGGCACTGCAGTTGGCTTGGCCGAGTTGACCACTCAGTTGGCAGAGGTTGATATTCTGGTCAGCTCCACCGGGGCCACTGACCTGATTCTCCGGAAAGACGAGGTGAAGCCGCTTATGCGGCAACGGAAAAACAGACCGCTTTTTCTTATCGATATTGCGGTGCCCCGCGATCTTGATCCGGAAATCAATGATCTGGACAATGTCTACCTGTATGACATCGACGACCTGAAAAACGTGGTCGATGTGAACAAAGCGGAGCGGGAAAAAGAGGCATTGCGGGCTGAGGGCATTGTCGCAGAAGAGGTAGTCAAGTTCGGCCTGTGGCTGGAAGGCATGGAGCTGGCGCCGACCATAACGGCCATACGGCAGAAGGCCAACGCCATCCGAGAGGTTGAAGTTGCGAAAACCTTGGGCATAATGAAATCTCTCACGGAAAATGAGCGGCGTTCGGTGGAGATGCTGGCCAACGCCATTGTCAACAAATTGCTGCATGAACCCATGATTTTCCTGAAAAACAGTACCCCCCACGACAACCCGCAGCTCAAGCTGGCCTTTATCCGCCAGATGTTTGGCCTTGACAAGGAATCTCCTGAACAGCAACCGCCTCGGGAAAATGTTTGACATGTCGCAT
Source organism: Desulfurivibrio sp. (assembly GCA_013791995.1). GTDB lineage: Bacteria > Desulfobacterota > Desulfobulbia > Desulfobulbales > Desulfurivibrionaceae > Thiovibrio. Next base: position 22,223 of record VMSS01000270.1, read on the forward strand.
GGCTCTGAGTAATATAGCGAGCTTTGTTGCTGGGCGGAATTTTTTGCGGTTTTCGGGTCGTTTCCGGAAGGGTGCATGACGCAAGGCTCCAGCGGCTGCAAGACAGCAAGAAAATGAGAATCCGGCCAACCAGAGGCCGTAATAGCAGAGAAAAAGGAAGACGACCATGAGCAAGAGAACTTTTCAGCCCAGCAACCTCAAAAGGCACCGCACCCATGGCTTTCGGGCCAGAATGCAGACAAAGAACGGGCGGGCCGTCATCAACCGTCGTCGGGCCAAGGGTCGTAAAC
>VMSS01000264.1 GCA_013791995.1 Desulfurivibrio sp.
CGTTTCGATTTCGGCAACAGTCATGGTTTTCCGGCCAGGCGGCAGAGGCAGATTCAACTGGGCACCAACACGGAGAAAGGTGCGCTGATAGTAAAGATGCCGCAATCCCCGCATGTCGCACTCGGAAAGGTCCGCCGTGCTGTAGCGAGGGGCATCATCGGCCATATTTGCCGCGTAATGCCCCCAGGGAATGTAGCTGTTGCGGCGCAGATACTCAAAAACATGACTGTCCTGCTCAGCAGCATCGCGATACTCGCCCACAATTTCACTGCCTCCCTGCACCCCGGGCCGCAGAACCATAACCTTCCTGTAGGTTGCAGGCAGATACCTGTTGTTGACCACCACCTCGAACAGATCAGGTCGGAGAATGCTGGCCCGGGCCGGACCATTATCGCCCTCCGCATAGCGCAGACCCACCGGCTCTTCTGATCCATCAAAAAGAAATTCGCAGCTCATAGCGGCCAGCACCACCAGATCCTCGGGATCAGTGGAAGTGGCCGCCAGGGTCAGCAGCACGGTCTCAGGAAGCGTTGCGAAGGATTTTTGCAAATTCAGGGTGTCTCCGGCAGGCAGGAGAGACCTCAGCGCCTGACACATGGAGACCGCCTGCTGTTCCGGCAGCCTGATGGAGGAAGGATTTGCAGCCCTTGACGCTGCCCAGGCGCTGCTGATGTACGTAACCCCACGGAAAGGAAAAGGATTGACAATTTCATAGACCGCATCCGCATGGTCCACCTGCAGGTCACCCACAGGAAAATTGGCCTGATTCAGATACGGGCTGCCATCCGGGAATGCGCCAAGCGACTCGACACAATCGTTTTCCCGCAGATTGGCAACCTGGTATGCAGGCGCATGCACACCATAGATGAACTGTCCGGAAGGATGGACACAGGAACGTACTGTCATATCATGACCTCCGATGAATCACATGAGGAAGAGCGGCACCATTGCGCTGAGCACTATAACCAGTAAACATGCCGACCCTCCACAATAAAAATCGAAATATTCTCGGCCGCGCTTGCCTTTGCCTTCAAATCTGCTACCATGAAAAAAATTCAGGTCAACTTCCTTCTCCATCATGGTGTGTTTCTCTTGATACAAGCCTTTTTCAATAAATTGCTGCCCGGCAAAAACAGCAAGCCTTCCCTGCCCGAGGAAGCCTTCTGCAATGCCCCCTGCATTTTCACCGATGTGCTGCGGAATATCGACACCGGCCTCATCGTTCTCGATACCGTGGAGAAAAAGGTTTTTTTCAAAAACGCCCATGCCGTGAAAATCCTTGAACCGCTCAAAGCCGCTCAGGATTACGCGGGTCTCTCCGCTCTGCTTTGCAACGACCTGGACCCGGTGCAGCAGCCGGGCCGAACCAGAAGCCGACAAACCGTTATTCACTATGAACACCGGGTGCTTGGCTATACTGTGTACAGAATCCCCGGAGACCAACGACACATCTCTATTTTCATACAAGATATCACCGACCGGCACCGTCTGGCTGCCATCGATGAAGCCACGGAAATGATGAACAACATCGGCTGCCTCTTTTCCGGCATCCGCCACGAAATCGGCAACCCCTTGAACTCCATCAAGATGGCCCTGACTGTCCTGCAAAACAACATCAATAAATATTCCCCCGAAGAAATAGATGTCTATTTCAACAGAATTTCCGGTGAAATCAGCAAGATGGAGACGCTTCTCAAATCGCTTAAGAACTTCAGCATGTTCGAAACGCTCAGGAACAGCGATATTGATCTGGCGATGTTTTTTGACAACCTCATGCAGTTGCTGGGTGCGGATATCCGGGCCAAAAACGTGGAAATCAGAATCGACATTGCCCCGGACGCAAAACGGATCATGGTGGACCCACGGGCCCTGCAGCACGTCGCCATGAATCTGATAGCCAACGCCGTTGACGCCATGGCGGAGACGCCCAACCCGCTCCTGCAGGTGCGCAGCCAAAGCCGCGGCAACGTCATCCTCCTGTCCATCACCGATAATGGCTGCGGCATGGCGGAAGAATTGGCCCGCGACGCCTTCAAGCCATTTTTCACCACCAAACCCCATGGCACCGGATTGGGGCTGGTGATCTCCAAAAAAATGCTGACCCAGATGCACTGCGGAATTGACCTGGTCAGCGAGAAAGGAATCGGCACAACCTTCCACCTGACCTTGCCCAAGAGCGCAACAAAAACACAGCGGGAAAACGCCTGAGCCGGAATATCCCGTGAAAAGATTTTGCCTTCTGTTTTCGCCTGTTGAATACGGCGCGACGGTTACGGTATAATCCATCAGTTCCAGGGGTACTGTCCCTTTTCCCGGACCAGCCCTTTCTGAACGATTACAATTTCAAGGAGAAACAGATGGGAATTCGTTCACGCTTCATAATCATCATGGCAATTATTTTCGGCCTCGCAACCGTGGGGATCGGGACGGCCAGCTATATGTTCAGCAAGCGTAGCGCCATGCAGGAAGCGAAAAGCAAAGGGGAACTGATATTTAATTATATTCTGGCCAACCGGGATTTTTACAAGGAAAAACAACGCCCCCTTATCATGGAAGTTTTCGAAAAAGACCGCTTTTATCCGGAATTGATGTCCGGATTTGTTCTCACCCGCGGAACCTTTGACATCTTCAAAAGAAATCTGACCGGGTATGATTTCAAACAGGCAACCTTAGACCCCCTCTACCCGCCCAACAAAGCAGACGAGTGGGAAACCGGACTGATTGCCATGTTCGCCAGCCAGCCTACACTCAAGGCGCATGAAGGCTCAATGCAGCGAAATGGCGAAAAATTCTTTTACCTGGCACGTCCCATTAAGGTCGAAGGCAAGGATTGCCTGCGTTGCCATGGGGATGTGAATGACGCCCCCAAGGATCAGGTTGAAATCTACGGCACGACCAATGGCTACAACTGGAAGGACGGTGATACGGTGGCCGCCTATGTGGTCTATGTTTCCGTGGAAGAAGCTCTTGCCAACGCCAAGAAAGGAGCCATTACCCTCTACTTGATCGGGGCAGGCTGTTTGCTGGCTGCCCTTATCGGCATCTGGTTGCTCATGGACCGGCTCGTGGTAAACCCAATTGTTCGACTGAGCGCCAAAGCCGAGGAAATCAGCCTCGGCAAAAACCTGGAAGAAAGCGTCGGTATCAAGCAAAATGACGAGATCGGCGCCCTGGCCAACGCAATCGAGCGGTTGCGCATGAGCATGGTTCGCATTCTCAAACGGTGAGCATATGTCAACAGTGAACAATAACAAACAGCCATGGTACATGGCTTGGCCTGCTGTGCTGCTCTGCCCCATGCTCCTCGGCACGCTGTCTCTGCTCGCGCTGTCGCCGCCCCCTGTTTCGGCGGCAGATTGCAAGCAGCTTGCCGAAAAAGTCAGACTGGAGCGCAACCTCATCGCCCGGCGCGACCTGTTGACAACAGTCATCAAGCAATGCCCGAAAGACCCTGAGATCAATTTCATGCAGGGCTACAATCTTGAACGGCTACGCGATTACAACGATGCCTTGCGTTACTATGTCACCGCTTCGACCCTTGACCCAAGACATGCCAAGGCGTTTTTCGGCATGGGCGATATTTACATGGTAACGGAAAAGGTGGAGAATGCCGTGACCGCTTACGAAAAAGGGCTTTCCATTGATCCCGGCAACAAACGGGCGGAAAGGTCCCTGGAATCGGCACGGATCAAGCTGAAAGCTCACAAAGGCGAATCGGTAAGTTCCGAGGAGGCAGTCACCGTTCTTTTCACGGAAAAATCCAAAGACCGGGAGATCAGCCCCATCGAAGCCACGATTCTCCGACTGTTGATCCTTTTTCCCGGCAAGTCAACGGAACTCCCCGAAGAGGGCGGTGACCAGCTCAGCATCATGGGTGGACGCGCCCTTACAAGTCGGGAGCTGAAAACCGCCGTGTTTGAAGTGGTGGGCAACACGGATGACTCGGGCGATGCGGCAGCCAATCTGGAGATTTCCCAAAAAAGAGCTGAAGCTGTGCGCGATTACCTGATCAAAAATTGCAATGTTGAAGCGAAGAAGCTGAAGGTAGCAGCATCCGGACAGGCTCATCCCATTGTGCCCAACTCCACGGAGCAGAACAGAAAGATAAACAATCGGGTTGAGTTCAAACGGCTGAAATAGATCTGGAAGCAAAAGGACAAAGGCCTTGCTTCCTCCTGCTGGAGGGGCAAAGGCCTTTTTTGTGTGTAATTTAGCGAGGGAGAAGGCTTGCCGTGTCTGCCCGAAATTCCTTTGCCAGGGCTGCATCTCCGATCTCCTGACAAAAAAGATCGATCAGCTCCGGGAATCGCTCCTGAGAGCACACCCCTCCCTGCAGCCATTTCCCGGCAATCTCTTTGACAATCATCGCGGCTATCGGGCCAATGGCCTTGGCCAACGCATCCTGAAAAACAGGAAGAGAACTTTTTAACGGCTCTTCGTTTTGCGCCTGTGCAAAATCCACACGCCCGGCCTTCTTTGCCGAATTTGCCTGCAAGGCGGCATCCGGGTTGGCACGAACCCGTTCCACTCCCAGGACGATTTCTCCCAAGAGCATGTTGCTGGTCATGTTGATCAGCGGAAAATTTGCCTCAGTTTCACAAAAGATTACCAGCAAGGATCCGTCACAGATATCTTTTACCAAAACCAGGGAGTCGGGAAACCGCATCTCCACGGAATTGACACTGAGCTGACAGGAAGCATTCATCTTGAAGATCCGTTGCAGGGAAACCCCCATCAGCTTGATGGTCGCATGATCATACCCTGCCGGCATATACGAAAAAACAATATCCGGCTTGTCGACCGAGAGAAAAACCCCCACAACGCCGGGGAGCATTTTTATTTCCTGTAAAATTTCATCCATACTGCATGCTCCTCATTACGCCTGCGACTCAAGCTGCTGGGCTTCCGCAAGGGCCGGGCCAATGGCCGCGACAATCTTGGTGGGTGAAATTCCCGCTTGCACCTCTATCCCCACCGACAGTTCCGCACCTGGAATGATCAGCAGTTGCTCGCCTCTTTCCTGGCTGAGGATGATATGGGATGGAAGCTCGGCATACCCGAGAATCCCCCGAATTTTATCGGCAGCCACACCAACATAGGTAA